>JAHJOS010000693.1 GCA_018820005.1 Alphaproteobacteria bacterium
CCGGACGAGCTGCCCGAAGACTGCGAATACTGGCGCTACTGTTCGCTGCACGGCGGCCTGTGCAGCCAGTGTGGCGGCAGCGTGACCCAGTGTCCGCCCGGCTCGATCCCCTCCAAGGTTGCCTGGGTCGGCACCTGCCGCAACCCCAATGACGACAAGGATTATCTGGTCTCCTACAATGATTGCTGCGGCAAGGGCGGTGGCTGTGGCGACGCCAGCTGTTCGCGCCAGGAAGGCGATCGTCCCGGCTATCGCTATGGCCTGGCCAGCGAATCGAGCTGGTGCCTTGCCAATGAGGACAAGGGCATTCACTGCACCGTCGCCATCGTGGTCGGGTTGGCCGAATGAAGCTGGCCGCAGGTTGGACACTTCTGGCATTGGCGCCGCTGCTTGCAGCGCCAATCGCCGCCGCGGAGGTGGGCGAGCAGCTGTTCGTGGATTCGTGCAGCGGCTGCCACCAATTGGGTGGTGTGGGGCAACCGGGCCTGGCGCCACCGCTGGTCGATCCGGCGCTGTGGGCCGGGCTGGGCGAGAAGGCACCCGAGTATCTGGTGGGGGTCATATTCGGCGGGCTGACCGGCAAGATCAGCGCGATGGGGCAGGACTATCTCGGCGTGGCCATGCCGCCCCAGGACTGGATGAGCGACGCAGAAATCGAGGCGGTGGCGCGCTATGTCCTGCATGACCTCAATGGCCAGGATATGGCGGCAACACCCGAGATGATTGCAGCCATGCGCGCGGACCGTCCATCGCACCAATCCTTGCGCGCGACCCGCAAGGAGGCCCTGCAATGACCCTGATAAAGGCCATCGCCATCGTCCTGCTCGCAACCGGTCTTGCCACGGCTGCCGAGCGTACGCCCAAGGCCAATTTCGTGCTCAAATGCGTCGGGTGTCACCTGGGTGACGGCACCGGCATGCCTGCCGCGGGCATTCCCGATTTCGTTGGAAAGGTGGGCGTCTTTGCTGCGATCCCCGAGGGGCGGGCCTATCTGCTGCACGTTCCCGGCGTCATCGGTTCAAGCCTGACGGATGCCCAGATAGCGGATGTCCTCAACTATATCATGGACACCTGGGCCGGTGCCTCCTTGCCCAGCGACTATGTTGCGTTTGACGCTGACGAAGTGAGCGCGCTGCGACAGCAGAACATCGGCAATGCCGTCAATTATCGCAGGACGGTTGTCGACAAACTCGAGGCGATGGGGCTGTCGGCGGCAGATTATCCGTGGCCCTAATATACCGGACGCGCGATCCCGGCGTTGCCCCAATGCGGGCGCCTGGGGCGGCGGCGGGGTTTCTCTGGTCAACAGGGGTAGGAATGCCGACAGGTGCGCGCCGCTGCCACCCTTGTCACTGGCGCGCGAAAATCTAAGGCCCGGTGCGGTCGCGGGAGCGGGTCTGGACTGGCCGGACGTGGGTGGCCGCCGGTTTACCGAAGCATTTGCAGATTTTTAAGAAGCGGAACGATGTAGATCCCCCGTAAGGGAGCCCATGCTTATCGCCTGATCGGACAGATCGCATACGCGATCAATGTCAATAGAACCGGCAGCCATGTGGCTGCCGGTTTGCATGTCGACCCTGGAGTTACCCCTGCCTTTCGCCTTGGACAGGGGATCATCGCTTTTTTGCGCCCGCTGGCTAGGCGACCAGCATGTCATCGCCGAGGCCGATGCCGAGATCGGAGATGATGGTCTGGCCACTGAAATCGCCCAATGTGACGACGGCGGATGACGACGCTGCGCTCATGAAGCTGGCCTGGTGCGTCGTATCATTGACGAACAGAATGTCGGCCTTGCCGTCGCCATCATAGTCATCAATGCCAACCAGCGTCTTGCCTGTCGCAAAGCCGATATTGACGTTGATGCCCGTGTCACCCTGCATATAGGACAGCCACCCGCCGGTCGTCCTTTTGAACAGCAGGTCCATCGCGCCGTCGCCGTCAAAATCGCCGGCACCAAGCAGGTCCTGACCTGTGCGATAGCCATAGTTGACGTTGGCACCATTGCCGTCCCTGGCATAGGACATCCACCCCGAGGTGGTGCTGCGGAACAGTGCGTCGTCCCGGCCATCGCCGTTGAAGTCGCCGATCGCCATCAGTTCCTGCCCTGGGCGGAAGCCGACATTAACGTTGGCAAGGTCGCCGCCGCGGGCATAGGACAACCAGCCGGAGGTGTCGCTCTCGAACAGCATGTCCTGCTTGCCGTCGCCGTTAAAGTCGCCGGTCGCAATCAGGGTCTGCCCGTTTCGGTAGCCCATGCCAACATAGGTCGAGCCACTGTTGAGGAAGGCAAACCAGCCGCTGCTGTCCCTTCTGAGCAGGATATCGTCGGTGCCGTCGCCATTGAAGTCACCGATAGCGATAACCGACTGGCCAGCCAGATTGCCGACATTGGTCGTCGTGCCATCGGCATTTCGATAGTACGCCGAGCCTGTTGCCGTCCGGTAGAGGACGCTGTCGCTACCATCGCCGTTGAAGTCACCGATACCCAGAACGGCATTGCCACCAAGGCTCCCGGCAGACTGTGGCGCCGTGTTTCCCCAGCCATCGCGGAAAGTGAGCGCGCCAGTATTGCTGACAGCAACCACATCGGCGATGAGGTTGCCGTTCATGTCGGTTTTGACCTCTGGACGATAGGACGTGAGGTCAACCAGCCGATCGCTGAACTGCAGCCGCTCCAGGGACGTGTCGAACGTGTCTGTTCCGTCCGGGCTGCTGCCGCGCAGATCGGTAATGGTCCTCGCGCGGTAGTCGATCAGGTAGTGTGCGAAGGCGCCCGAGAA
>JAHJOS010000009.1 GCA_018820005.1 Alphaproteobacteria bacterium
ATCGACTGGATGCCGAGCTGGCCGGCAATGGCGGGGTTCTCGTCGATGTTGATCTTGACCAGCCGGATCTTGCCCTGCTTCTCGCCGATCACCTTTTCCAGGTTCGGCGTCAGCTGCCGGCAGGGGCCGCACCAGGGGGCCCAGAAATCGACCAGGACCGGTGCCTCCAGCGAGGCGTCGATGACATCCTCCTTGAAGGCCCGATCGGTCGAGTCCTTGATATGGCCCGCCGCGGGCCCGGGTGTGCCTGCGCTGCTCGCCGCCAGATTGATGTCCATATGTGCCGATCCTCGTCTCTGTCCGGGGCTTCGCAAAACCGTCAAAACTTACTGTTGCAAACCCGCTTTCGATTAGGCATATAGGCGCCCGTCGACCCGGTGCCAAGCCATCGGTGTCCGGCGATGGAGTGCGGGTGTAGCTCAGGGGTAGAGCATAACCTTGCCAAGGTTAGGGTCGAGGGTTCGAATCCCTTCGCCCGCTCCAAAACTTCCCACGGTCGGCAAGCCGCGGGAAACAAAGGCGCCTTCGGGCGCCTTTTTGTTTGTCCGGGGTACGCTGTGCGAGCCGGCCTTGACGCTGTGTTGGATGGCACGCCGATCCCTAGCCTCTAGGGCCAAAGCTGGGGACTATAGGGCCGCCGGTCAACTGCAAGCCATTGAGGGTGCTACGAGTGAGTATCTGGAGTGGCGGCGTCGCCCTCCGCACTGCGGAGCGTCTCTATGCAATCGATAAATCTCGCTTGGTTCTCTCGCCTTGCAAACAGCCTTCGCCCATTGGCAATGGGAACGTACGATATCGACAACGCTGCCGAACTGCTTGGCAACGCCAGGGGGTTTTTGGAAATTCTGGGTGACAAAAGCCAGTTTCCGCTGCTCCTCGACGCTAGCCGGCCGCTTGTATGGGCGTTGCAAGCTGAAATTGAGGGTGCTCTTAGCTCCCTGGACAGGGGAGGCGAGGCCCTTGAGAATTTTGCACAGCACAAGGCTGCTATTCTGGATGTCAGCGCACGCCTAAACGGACTGCTAGACGCTGACCTCGCCCATCAGCCAGTCTATCATGTCTTTCCCAAGCGAGCCTACGATGTCGGCATCCTAACGAGTGATGCAACGCAGATATTTTCGCCCCAAGTTCGCGCAAGTCTAAATGAGGAAGAGACATTCAACCTGAAAGAGGCCGGCAGGTGCCTGGCATTTGAGGTGTCAACCGCAGCTGGATTTCACATATTCCGGGCGCTCGACTCGATCCTGCAGCGGTATGTTCGAATAGCAAAAGGGTCCTTACCGAAGAACAGGAACTGGGGGCAGTACATCAAAACCTTGGAAGAAAGCGGCGTGGACAAAAAGATCACAAGCGTTCTTTTCCAGATCAAGGAGTTCCATAGAAACCCAATCGTGCACCCTGATGAGCGGCTGGATACAGAAGGGGCCCTATCGTTGATAGGAATTGCTGAAAGTGCATTGAGCATGATGGTGGCCGACATGGAAATTCGTACATCTAGCGCCTCGCTTCTCGATGAACGGGACGCGATGGGTCTCCCGCCGAAGAAATAGTCTGTTCGAGGCCCATGTAGTTGGTCGCGACGCCTTGATTGCGATCTAGGCGATGCGCTCCGGCACACCTCCGGTTCGGCGTCGCTCCGGCCGCTAGGCTCTCTCTCTCCACCCCCTGCGACATCATCGCCCCTCCCGCCATAAACCGGGTGTTAAGCAAGAGCCGTGAGAATGGCAGGGCGGGGGTCGATTGGTCCTGGCTCGCGGGCGCAAGCCGGGCATGCGGGTCACGGGTCCACTCACTTCCAGGTGCATTACGCAAGACGAGGTCCGTTCGACCTTTCGACTAGAAGTCCTTCGCACCGCAGGGGTGGGCGACAGACTGCCGGGATTTGTCCGGCCCTGAGTGAGTGAGTAGCCAGTTCGATGCGTCTGATCGTTGGAATTCTGTGTGTGATGCTGTGCGTCTTCGGCGGCTACGCCGCGATGGGCGGCCATCTCGAAGTGCTGTTTCAGCCGTGGGAATTCGTGATCATCCTGGGCGCCGCCATCGGCGCCTTCATCATCGGCAATCCGGGCTCCATCCTCAAGGGCATGACCGGCGTGATGGGCACGTTGATGAAGGGCGCCAAGTACAACAAGGCCTCCTATGTCGAGCTGCTGGGGCTGCAGTTCAGCCTCTACAAGCTGGTACAGTCCAAGGGTCTGCTGGCGCTCGAGCCGCATATCGAAAACCCGCACGACTCGGCCATCTTCAAGAATTTCCCGAGCTTTTCCAAGGATCACCACGCGGTCGAGTTCATGTGCGACTACCTGCGCATGGTAACGCTGGGCACCAATGTGGTGCACGAGATGGAAGCGCTCATGGATGAAGAGCTGGAAACGCACCATCAGGAAAACGAGCGCATGATCAGCGCTGTGCAGTCGCTGGCCGACGGCACTCCGGCGCTGGGCATCGTTGCCGCCGTGCTGGGCGTCATCAAGACCATGGGCGCCATTTCCGAGCCGCCCGAAGTGCTGGGCCACCTGATCGGCGGCGCTCTGGTGGGGACGTTCTTCGGCGTGTTCGTCGCCTACGGGTTCTTCGCGCCGATGGCGCAGTCGCTGAAAAATACCTACGAGGCGGAGTCGAAATACCTGCTGTCGATCAAGGTCGGGCTGCTGGCCCACATGTCGGGCTATGCACCGGCGATCGCCGTGGAGTTCGCGCGCAAGGCGCTGATGTCCGATGTCCGGCCGACCTTTGCCGAGGTCGACGAGGCAACGTCCAACCTGCCCGCCCTGACCTGATCCCGGCCGGCAGCACAGCACCATGCGGAACGACCAGCCCATCATCGTCGAGAAGATCAAGAAGGGCGAGGGGCCATACGGCTTCCATGCGCAATACAATCAGTCCCCGGCACCGTTGGAGGG
>JAHJOS010000694.1 GCA_018820005.1 Alphaproteobacteria bacterium
CGTACTCTATCGAATCGCCAAACCGAACCTGACCTGACCCGGGTCGGCCGCGCTGCGGTCTTGCCGTTGCAGGTGACCGCCCGATGATCCCGCCACCGCGTAAATGCAGAAAAGCCGGCGCAGTCACCTGCGCCGGCTTTGTTGTGACTGGTCGGTCGGCTCGCGCTACTGCGCGGGCGTTTCCGCTGCTGCGGGGGCATCCAGGGGTGCCGCCTCGGCCGGCGCCGGAATTTCCGTGCCAACCGTTGGGGTGAGCGTCGAGCCATCCTGCAGCGTCATGGTGGGCGCCGGGGTGTCCTCGATGCCAAGACCATCCAGGGCCGGTTCATTGCTGACCGGCGCCGTCATGGGCGTTGCCGTCGGCTGGATCGGCGCCGTCGGGTTTGGCGTTGCCGCCGGCAGGCTGCCATTGGAGCCGAAGTAGCGGAAGAATTCGCTTTCAGGCGACAGCACCATGGTGGTGCCAGTCCCCGGAAGGGCCTTCCGATAGGCCTGCATGGAGCGATAGAACTCGAAGAACTCCGGGTTCTGCCCATAGGCCGCAGCAAACAGACGGTTCCGCTCGGCATCGCCCGTACCACGGATGATTTCCGCATCACGTGTCGCGGCGGCGACGATTTCCACCGACTGACGATCGGCGATGGCGCGCAGCGACTGCGCCTGTTCCTGACCACGAGCACGCAGCAGCGCGGCTTCGGCCAGACGTTCTGCCCGCATGCGTTCGAAAGTGGTTGCCGAGACATCGGCGTCCAGATCGGTGCGCAGGATACGCACGTCAACGACGTCGATACCCAGCTCGGCCAGATCCGGACGGATCAGGTCACGCACTTCCTGCATCATCTGCGCCCGCTGTTCGGACAGCGCCGCATTGAATTCACGCAGGCCATAGACCTGGCGCAGAGCGGAATCGAGGCTCGCACCGATGCGATCTTCCGCCACCGACAATTGGCCAGTTGCGCGTTCACGGAACAGACGCGGATCGGAGATGCGATAGGTCAGGAAGGCATCGACCTGATAAAAGGCGTTGCCCGAAACCTGCACGCGCATATTGGCAATGTCATAGCGCAGCAAGCGGTCTTCGATGATCTGTACGCTATCAACGATATCGGTCGGGACCTTGAAATAGATGCCCGGTTCGCTGCGCACGTCGGTGATCTGGCCAAAGCGCATCACGATGGCCTGTTCGCGCTCGTCAACGATGTAGAGCGAGGAAAACACAACATAGAGCGCGCCCAGGACGATGACGCCCAGAATGATGAGACGGTTTTGCATGACTTAGTTCCCCGTCGTCTGAGTGGATTGAGCGCCGGACCGCAACTCAGGCAGCGGCAGATAGGGGATAACCCCCTGCCCGTTCTGGTCGTTCTCGATCAGCACCTTCTCGGACCCGCCGAGCACCTCTTCCATGGTTTCCAGGAACAGGCGCTTGCGCGTCACTTCGGGAGAATTGACGTATTCGGCATAAACGGCGTTGAAGCGTTCGGCCTCACCGGTCGCTTCCTGCACCACGCGGTTGGTATAGGCCGCAGCGTCTTCACGCAGCGCCGCCGCACGACCACGCGCATCGCCCAAAAGCGTATTGGCGTAGGAGCGCGCTTCTTCCTGCAGACGGGTTTCGTCCTGGCGCGCACGCTGGACTTCGTTGAACGCGTCGATGACTTCGGCCGGCGGACCGGCATTTTCAATCAGCACCTGGCTGACATTGACGCCCAGGCCATAGCTTTGCAGGATGCCCTGGGTGATCGCCAGCACTTCGGCCGACACGCCACTACGGTCATCGCTGTAGATGTCCTGCGCCGGGCGACGGCCCACGACTTCGCGCATCGCGCTTTCCGCTGCAAAGCGCACCATCGATTCCTGATCGCGCACGTTAAACAGATACTGCACCGGGTCATTGATCGCCCAGAACACCGAGAACTGTACGCTCACGATATTCTGGTCACCCGACAGCATCAGGCCATCGGCCGATGTATTGCTGCGCGCATTGCCGCTGGCATCAGACACGCCGATCTGGGTCTGGTTGACCGTGGTCACCACGCGCTCGACGGTTTCAACCGGCCAGAGGTGGAAATGCAGGCCCGGCAACGAGAGCTCGGGCTTGGGCTTGCCAAACCGCATTTCGACGCCGACTTCCTGCGGGTCGATGGTGTAGACGCTGTTCAGGCCCCAAAAGGCGAGCAGCGCCAGAACGCCACCCACGAGCGCCCAGCGCCCGCCGGGAATGCCGCCCTTGAACTGGTCGCGGCCACGGTTGAGAATATCTTCGAGATTGGGCGTATTACCGCCGCCTGGGCGACGCGGTCCACCGCCGCCGCCAGGTGCCTGCCCCCAGGGGCCGCCAGTATTGCGGCCACCCCCGCCTCCGTTATTCTCCCACGGCATCGCATCCCTTTCGGATAATTGTCACGTCGTTGCAGAGTTATATAGGCAAGCATTCGGCGCGATCAATGCACCACGGCTTCGCGGCGGGCGTACACATTGACGCGGTACGCCGCTTCATCCTTCGGACTGGGCTCGATCTCAGGCGTATCGACCACCTGCCAGACGGCTGGGTCGATGGCCGGAAAGCGCACATCGCCCTCCGGCGACAGCGCGATATGCGAAACATAGAGCCGATCGGCGCGGCCCAGCATCTGCGCATAGATCTCGCCGCCGCCGATCACCATGATCTCCCCCACGCCATCAGCAGCCGCGATCGATCGTGCTCGTTCCACCGCCGCATCAAGGCTGGAGACCACCAGCACGCCGTCCGGCTGATAGCCGGGCTGGCGGGTGACCACGATATTGCTGCGCCCCGGCAGCGGCTTGCCGACGGTTTCGAACTGCTTGCGGCCCATGATGATGGGCTTGCCCATAGTAGTCCGCCGGAAGAACTGCATGTCGGACGGGATACGCCAGGGAATGGTCTGATCGCTGCCGATCACCCCATTGGCCGCCACGCCCACGATCATGGAAATGGCAATGCTCATGCGGCCCCCAGCTTCAAAAGGTCAGCGCCATCAACGCGCACCTTGGTCCACTCGTCCTGCATGACGCCGCCCTGCGCCTTGTAAAAGGCAATCGAGGGTTCGTTCCTGTCCAGCACTCACCATTCAAAGCGCCCCAGGCCTTCGGCAACGCAACGCCGTGCCAGATGGGTCAAAAGGGCCTTCCCGATGCCTTTGCCGCGCAGGGTGGGATCGACATAGAGATCTTCCAGCCAGATGCCGTGCCGCCCCTGGAAGGTGGAATAGGTGTAGAACCACAGTGCAAATCCCACTGGCGCGCCGTCCCATTCGGCGATCTCGCAGAACACCTTGGGATCAGGCCCGAACAGGTCGCGGGTAATATCGGCCACGCTGGCCTTGGCCTCGTGCTCAAGCTTTTCATAGGCAGCCAATGCGCCGATGAACGCCACGATCGCAGCGGCATCGCTGGCCACTGCAGGCCGGATCGTCAGGCTGGTCATGCCGCTATTGGTCCATGTCGGGGTTGTAGTCGAGGATCAGGATGTCGAGTTCCTTTTCGGGCCAGAAATCTTTCTGCACCATCTCGAATGTCGTCGGCCCGATCTTTTTGACATCGGTACCGCAGAACGAGAGCAGGTTCTTGGGATCACCCTTGTCGACCACCAGACGGAAGTTCTCGATGCCATTGCCGGCCCAGTTGCCGCCTGTGGTCAGGATGTAGGAAATCCAGCTTTCGGTATAGGGCGCCGACCAGGTCTCCTCGGGGTTCTTGAGCTTGCCGCGAACCGCCTTGAGGAAGCTCGCGTCGGTGCAGTATTTGGTCGCGTAGTCCCGCGCCGGATCATAGCCGTCCGACGGCTCGCTCAAAAAGCTGATGCCCGCCGTGCCGCCGACGCTGGGCTTATAGGTATGGACCACCTCGACCGTCTTGCCGGCCGGAAAGGTCGCTTCCCAGGTATAGGTCGCCTTGTAGGTCCACCCGGGATAATAGTGCTTCATCATGCCCTGGCCATCGTCATATTCATCGGGCGTGATCATGCCCAGATGCAGCAACTGGGCCTGGCTGTCGGGCGCCAGCCCTTCCACAGCACTCTGTGCGGCTTGGCTGATCGGCACGGTGGGCAAGCCCATTTCCTTGAGCACATCGGTGCGATCCACGCCGTGGGAAAAGGCATATTCGTGCAGGATCGCCGAGACCGGCTTGCCGTCAAACGTGGTCTTGAATTCAAACAGATTGTCATCGGGCCCGGTCGGGAAGGCCACCGGCGAATAGAAGTCCGGCACGATGTCGGGCATCGGAAAGGCGATCAGGATCGACTGGTCCGCCGTGCTGTCATTGCGGAACTGGTAGACCACCTTGATCTGGTCCTTGGATATGAACAGCTCCTCGCTTTGCATCGCGATGTCGGTATTGGTCACAAATTCCAGACCGCCGGTGGTCAGAACCGCCGAGGTATCATTTGCTGCTGCAGGCAGCACTGCCGCCAACACTACTGCCATTCCTGCCCAAATCTTCAAGATCGGCCTCCCAAGCCAAATGGCCCGCGCTACCATGTCCAGCCTGTGTGAACGCGCCAGCCCCGAGCCGAACGCTACGACGCCTGCTCGCAAAGTGCCAGCACGACCCGACATTTGTCAGCACCAGATTGCTTGGGCACGCATGTCCCACGCCGGCAGATAGGCGCAGCCCTTCGCTATGGGGATGACTCGTTCTTAAGCTTTTGCCGCAATACTGCACCTCAAACCGCCTGATTGCCGTGGAGAAACCAAGCGCGTGGTGCAATGACCGAGTTGTCGCACAGCCCTGTAAAACGACCAGCCGACGCCGTTCTCACCCAGGACGGTGCACAGGCGCGGCCGGGCCTTCGGACCGCCGTGCGGGCCTGGCGCCACTCCCTGCTGGGCAAGACCACCACGATCTTCCTGCTCGGCGTCGTCTTCGCTTATAGCCTTGGCGCAGCCATCGGCTGGCAGATGTATACCTCCGCCGCGCAGGAACAGTGGCGCGAACAGGCACGGATGAATATCCAGATCGCCAGTGCCACCCTGCGCAACATCTACACCTATATCGCGATTGAGGCCGACCACGCCGGACAGGTCAACAGGATCGTCACCGAACGCCCGATCGGCGATGACCAGTCCGTGCTCTTTACCGGATTCAGTCCCGGTGACGTTCTGGCTCTGGTTTCGGCGCAGACCAAGAATAACGTCTGGATTTTCAGCTTCGACCAGGCCCAGGGCGATTTCGTGCGCATAGCCGCCGCCATGGAAGCCCCAGGCGATGTCAACCAGGCCCCGACCGCGGACGCGCCGCTGTTCGCCGCCGATGCCATAGCCGGGCAACTTGCGACCGGTTTTACCACCATTGCCGGCGAGCGCTACTATGCCGGCATGTTGCCCATCACGCGGCCCGATGGCACGCTGCTGGGAGCAGTGGTCACCAGCATTGGCGCCGAAGCGGATCTGCTGCGCACCCAGGGCGAACTGATGTTCAATTCGCTGGTTGCCCTGGCACTGATGCTGGTGCTGACAACAATCGTCGGAACACTGGCAGCCCAGCGCCTGTTCAAGCCCGTGCCGGCGCTCATCCAGGCGACCCTGCGCATCGCCCGCGAAAAGACTGACCAGACCACGCCCTTCCAGAACCGGACTGACGAGATCGGTGACCTGGCCGTTGCCATCGAGACCCTGCGCGGCGCCGTGGTGGAACGCGGCCATCTGCGCGACATTCGCGACATGGCCGTCGAACTCGCCCACATGGCCCACCACGATCCGCTGACCGGCCTTGCCAATCGGGCGCTGCTGATGAGCAAGCTCGAAGAAGCGGTGCGCGGGCTGGACGATGGGCGCGCCTTCAACGTGCTGATGCTCGACCTCGACCGGTTCAAATCGGTCAATGATACGCTCGGCCATGCCAGCGGCGACAATCTGCTGGTGGCAACGGCGGGCCGCCTGGTCGCCGTTCTGGGTCCCGGCGACGTCGTGGCCCGGCTGGGCGGCGACGAATTCGCCATTATCCAGCGCGTCAGCAGCAATGCCGAGCACGAAGGGCGCAAGCTTGCGACCCGCCTGCTCGAAACCATTTCCTCGGGCATTCTGCTCGACGGGCTTGAACTGGTGGTGGGCACCAGTATCGGCATCGCCTCGGCGCCCCTGCATGGCACCGAAGCCACCCAATTGCTCAAGAAGGCCGATCTGGCCCTCTATCGGTCCAAGGCATCGGGCCGTGGCCTGTTCAGCTTTTTCCATGATGGCATGGACATGGCCGTGCAGGACCAGCAGGCGCTTGAACTCGACCTGCGTCTGGCCATTCAGCGCCGCGAATTCGAACTGCACTACCAGCCCATCGTCAACCTGGCGACCATGACGACCTCGGGCTTTGAAACCCTTGTGCGCTGGCGCCACCCGCAGCGCAGCATGGTGCCGCCCGACCAGTTCATTCCGCTGGCCGAAGAAACCGGCATGATCGTGCCATTGGGCGAATGGATCATCGACCAGGCCTGCCGTGACGCGGCCGACTGGCCCGAACACTATACGCTGTCGGTGAACCTCTCCCCGGTTCAGATCCGAAAACACGGCTTTGTTCAGACCATCGAGCAGGCCTTGGCAGCCAGCAAGCTACCGGCGGCGCGGCTCGAGCTTGAAGTGACCGAAACCGTGGCGCTGGCCGGCGCCGAAGGCGTTGCGACGCTGACCGAACTGCAAGCCCGAGGCATCAATATCGTGCTCGATGATTTCGGCACCGGCTATGCCTCGCTGAGCAATCTTGTCGGCCTGCCCTTCAGCAAGCTCAAGATCGACCGCACCTTCGTGGCCAATCTGTCCACCCAGAACAACTGCCGCGCCATTGTCGCTGCCATCATGGGTCTGGCGCGCGGTCTCAACATGGCCGTGACGGCGGAAGGCGTGGAAACGGCCGGACAACTGGCCATCCTGCAGGCCGCAGGCTGTACCAGTGTGCAAGGCTATTATTTCGCCCGTCCCCGCGCGCTTGGCGACATCGACCTCAGCCACCCCATCGACTCCCATGCCCAAACCACCAAACGGCGTGCCAATGGCACCGCCTGACCACAACGGCGGCCATTGTCCGGCCTATCGGCAGTCTCTTCAGTGGCAATACTGGTTGCGTCGTCATGGAGATACTCAATGAAAAAGCGCACTCTGGCGCTCGTCGCCCTACTGGCACTGCTGTTGTCGCCGCCAGCTTTCACCCAGGAACTGACCGGGACGCTCGGCAAGATTGCCGCAACCGGCGAAATCTCGATCGGCTACCGGCAATCGGAATCCCCCTTCGCATTTGAAGCCAGCGACGGGACGGTGATGGGGTTCTCCATCGACCTGTGCCTGCACATCGTGGACAAGGTGCGCGCGCACCTGCAACGCGACGACATCGTGGTCAAATACGTGGCCGCCACCCCCGCCACGCGCTTTATTCTGGTCAAGTCGGGCGCCATCGACCTCGAATGTGCCGCCACGACCAATAACGCCGAGCGGCGTCAGATCGTGGATTTTTCCTTTCCACACTTCCTGACGGCGTCGCGCTTTGTGTCTCGCCTTTCGGACGGCATTGTCAGCATCGACGATCTGGCGGGGCGAACGGTGGCTTCAGCTTCAGGTACGGTCAACATCGACCAGCTCAACGCCCTCAATCGCGACCGCAACCTCAACATCGCGGTCTTGCCCACCAAGAGCAATGATGAAGCCTTTGACCTGGTCGCCGACGGCCGTGCCTCGGCCTTCGTGATGGATGACATCCTCTTGGCGGCCAAGATCGCTGCCACATCAGATCCATCCAAATATGTGCTTTCGACCGACACTCTGAGCAGCCCTGAGCCCTATGGGCTGCTGCTGCAGCGTGGCGATGAGGCTTTCAAGGCGCTGGTCAATGAGACGCTCGCCGCCATCTATACCAGCGGGCAGATCGACACGATCTATGCCAAATGGTTCACCGAACCCATTCCGCCCAATGGGGTCAACCTCAACCTGCCCATGTCTGCCGCACTGGCGTCGGCATTCAAGGACCCGGCCGAGTATTTGCAATGAGAACCCGCACACCCTTCATAGCCGGGCTGGCGCCCGCCCTGCTGGCTGCAACGCTGTCGGCCGCCCAGGCACAAGCCCCCGCCTCAACGCTTGATCACATCGTACAAACCGGCAGGATCAGCATCGGATACGGCGAAAGCGTATCGCCATTTTCCTATCTGGACGCTGATGGCCACCCCATTGGGTATTCCATCGACCTTTGCAATCGTGTTGCACAGCTGCTGCAGGAGCAGTTGAGCCTGCCGACACTGGCGATAGACTATGTGCGCAGAACGCCGAGCAATCGCGTGGCCCTGCTCGACAGCGGCGATATCGACATTGAATGCGTGGCCAGCACCAATACGGCCGAACGCCGCAAGAGCGTGGCATTCAGCATACCGCACTTCCTGGCGTCTGTGCAGTTCGTCGCGCTCAAGGATGGCGGCCCTCGCACCATCGCGGACCTGATGGGCCGCTCGGTTGCCTCAACCCAGGGCACGACGGTGATCGGCGATCTCAACGCTGTCAATCGCGCGCAGAATCTCAACATCGCTGTTGTTCCCACCCCTGACCACCAGACGGCATTCGACATGATGGCGACCGGACGCGTATCGGCTTTTGCCATGGATGGCACCATTCTGTCGTCGATGGTCGCCAACGCCAGCGACCCCGGCCTCTATATCCTGTCCGCCCAGGGGTTTGGCCCACCCGAGCCCTATGGGCTGATGATGCGGCGCGACGATGCGCCCTTCGTGGAAGCGGTGAACGCAGCGCTCGCCCAGATTTTCAGCGATGGCGAGATCACGGGGCTTTACGAAAAGTGGTTCACCATGCCCATTCCACCCCGGGGCATCAATCTGAACCTGCCCATGTCAGATGAACTGGCCGCAGCCTTTGCCGCGCCCATGCCAGTAGCGGACTGAGCCGGCTCCGATCGCCGGCGCGGTCAGTGCATCGTCAGGGTTTGGCTGGCAAATGCCGGAGCCATTTGCGTTCCACCGCTGCTTCCAGGTCGATATTGTTGTTGCGGGCAAACAGCAGCAGCATGGCAAGCACGTCAGCGGCCTCATCTTCGAGCGCCATGCGCAGCGCTGCCGGCGTAGCGCCCTTGAGCCGCCCGCGGCCTGACAGCTTGAGATATTCTGCCGTCAACTCGCCGAGTTCTTCCTGCAGCTTGAGAAGGTACCAGTCCTCATCGCGGGCGATGTCATTGCGCTGGGCATAGATATCGGAGACCTGCACCACCAGATCGCTCAGCACGGACAGGGTCCGGCTCATACGGCAATCGGCGCCTTGATACTGGGATGCGGATCATAGCCTTCGAAGGCGAAATCCTCGAAGACGAAGTCTTCGATCCGCGTGACATTGGGATTGATGACCAGGGTCGGCAAGGGCCGCGGCTCACGGCTGAGCTGCTCCTGCGCCTGCGCGAAGTGATTGGCATAAAGATGCACATCGCCAAAGGTGTGCACGAAATCACCCACTTCGAGGCCCGTCACCTGCGCCACCATATGGGTCAGCAGCGCATAGGACGCGATATTGAAGGGCACACCCAGAAAACTGTCCGCCGAACGCTGATAAAGCTGGCAGCTGAGCTTGCCATTGGCCACATAGAACTGGAACAGACAGTGGCATGGCGGCAGCGCCATGTTGTCCACTTCGGCCGGGTTCCAGGCCGAGACGATATGCCGGCGTGAATCGGGATTGTCGCGGATCGAGGCGATCACATTGGCGAGCTGATCGATCTTGCGCCCATCGGGCGCCGGCCAGCTGCGCCACTGGCTGCCATAGACCGGGCCGAGGTCGCCGTTCTCATCGGCCCATTCGTCCCAGATCTTGACGCCCCGCTCCTGCAGCCAGCGCACATTGGTTTCGCCGCGGATGAACCACAGCAGCTCGTTGATGATGGACTTGCGGTGCAGCGCCTTGGTCGTCACCAAGGGGAAGCCCTGCGACAGGTCAAACCGCATCTGATAGCCGAACAGGCTGCGCGTACCCGTTCCGGTACGGTCGGACTTGTCGGTCCCGTTTTCAAGGATGGTGGCGAGAAGCTTGAGATAGGGCTGCATGGCTCAAATCTACTTCGATTCGGATGCCGGCGTCTCTGCGAGGCGCGCGCCTATCAACCGCGTCAGCAGATCGATCTGCTCCTGCTGCTTGCCGATCAGCTGTTTGAGATCGTCATTGCGCATCTGGTCGATCTTGTCGTGCAGCGCCATGATTTCGATCTCGGCTTTCAGATTGCACTCGTAGTC
>JAHJOS010000695.1 GCA_018820005.1 Alphaproteobacteria bacterium
GCGCGTTTTATGCCCCGCTGGTCGGCGCTCCAAGCGCGGCCTTTGAGGTTACGCGCGGCGAGGTCGCGCTGTTTCGCTCCTCCGATCAGGTCGAGCGCGGCTGCTGCCGCACTTGCGGTACCCCGCTGACCTTTGCCTATATCGATGGCGACTGGATGAGCGTGTCCATCGGCTCACTGGACAATCCCGAGGCCTTTCCGCCAAAGGATCAGCATGGCAACGATAGCCGTCTGAGCTGGGCCAATGATATCGGGAAACTGCCCGACGTCGCCCCCATCGCACAGCGGGAGCCTGCTACCGCCGCGTTCATCGCCGCCACCAACCACCAGCATCCCGATCACGACACATCCGTCTGGCCAGCAAGGGAGCAACAGCCATGACCGACGCGGCCTATCGTTTCCACGAACGCAGCGGCGGCTGCCAGTGCGGCGCCATCCGCTTCCACGCCACCGAACTGCGCGACAATCCCCATGTCTGCCATTGCCGCATGTGCCAGAAGGCCGCCGGCAATCTTTTCGCCGCGCTGGTCGGCGTGCGCCACGCGCACCTCAGTTGGACGCGCGGCACGCCTGCCGAGTTCATGAGTTCCGATCTGGCCGCCCGCGGCTATTGCCGCGATTGTGGCACGCCGCTCTACTACCGTTCGGTGGGCGGCCAGCACGTCTCGATCTCGATTGGCGCTTTTGACGATCCCTCTTCCATTCCGCTGCAGTTCCAGCTGGGCATGGAGGGCAAGCATCCCTCGCTCGATCATCTCGCCGATATTGAGCAGGTCGGCACCACCGAGCAGGCCATGCCCGATGAAGCCGTCGAGATCCTCAAATCCAATCACCAGCATCCCGACCACGATACCCCGCGCTGGCCAGCCTAAGTTCGAGTAAGTCCATGACCAAGACCCGCCTTTATATCTTCGATACGACCCTGCGTGATGGCGCGCAGACCGCTGGCATCGAGTTCTCGCTTGAGGACAAGATATCCATTGTCGGTCTGCTTGAGCAGCTTGGTGTCGACTATATCGAAGGCGGCTATCCCGGTGCCAATCCGGTCGATACGGCATTTTTCGAGCAGCGCCGTACACGTTCAGCTGTTTTCACCGCCTTCGGCATGACCAAGCGGGCAGGGCGCTCGGCGGCCAATGACCCGGGCGTACAGGGCCTGCTCAATTCTCAGGCCGATGCGGTCTGCTTTGTTGCCAAGGCCTGGGATCATCAGGTCAAGGTGGCGCTCGAAATCTCGCTGGACGAGAACCTCGACAATCTGCGCGAGACCGTGCTGGCCGCCGTCGCCGCCGGCAAGGAGCCGCTGGTTGATTGCGAGCACTTCTTTGATGGCTTCAAGGCCAATCCTGACTACGCGCTGGCCTGTGTGAAGACGGCGCTCGACGCGGGCGCCCGCTGGGTCGTGCTCTGCGATACCAATGGCGGCACCATGCCCGCCGCAGTCACCGATATCGTCACCAAGGTGCTCGCCGTGGCGCCGGGCGACCATCTGGGCATCCATGCCCATGACGATACCGGCCAGGCCGTTGCCAATACCTTGGCAGCCGTTCAGGCCGGCGTCTGCCAGATCCAGGGCACGCTCAATGGCATTGGTGAGCGCTGCGGCAATGCCAATCTGATCACCATCATCCCCACGCTGGTGCTCAAGCCGCTATTTGCCGATCGCTACCAGACCGGCATCGACGCTACCCGTCTGGAGCGCCTCACCCAGATTTCGCGCGCCTTCGATGATCGTCTCAATCGCGCTCCACTGCTGCAGGCGCCCTATGTCGGCCGCTCGGCCTTTGCCACCAAGGCGGGCATCCACGCCTCGGCCCTGCTCAAGGATTTTTCGACCTATGAGCATGTGCCGCCCGAAAGCGTCGGCAACGAGCGCTCCATCATGGTCAGCCAGCAGGCCGGCAAGTCCAATCTGCTGACCGCCCTGGCGCGCCATGGCATTGATCTGGCCAAGGATGATCCGCGGCTCGAAAAGCTGCTCGCCACCGTCAAGGACCGCGAATCGCGCGGCTATTCCTATGATGGCGCCGATGCGTCTTTTGCCGTTCTGGCCCATGAAGTGCTCGGCACCTTGCCCGAATACTTCCATGTCGAAAATTATCGGGCCAGCGTGGAACGTCGCCACAATGCCCAGGGCGAGGAGATCACCGTCACCGAGGCGGTGGTCAAGATCCGCGTCGAAGGCGAGCTGCTGATGTCGGTCGCCGAAGGCAATGGCCCCGTCAATGCGCTGGATTTGGCCATGCGCAAGGATCTCGGCAAGTATTCGGCCCGCATCGAAGATCTCGAACTGGTCGACTTCAAGGTGCGTATTCTGGACGGCGGCACGGGCGCGGTCACCCGTGTGCTGGTTGAAAGTCGCGATGGCACCGGCGAACGCTGGTACACTATCGGCGTCTCGCCCAACATCATTGATGCGTCCTTTGAAGCTCTGTATGAATCAATAACCTACAAGCTGCTGAAAACTGAGACGGCTCAGGCCTGATCGCTCAGTTGGTTGAACCGGACGGCGTTGCCGTCACAACGGTCCGGGAGGACAAACTGGCCGATACCGCTCCGAAACAACCTCTCCTGCTCACACTTGGAGCTGCGGCCGCTACCCTTGTTGTCGTCCTGGGTGTTCTTGCAGGTCCCAATATCGTTACCTGCTTCAGCGCCGAAGAAGGCATGGGCGTCTGCCTGCGTGGCAAGATGATCGATGCCGGCCTGCTGCCGTCGAGCCAGCCGGCCCCGATCGAGGCAGAGGCACCCGCCGCGCCCGCGCCCGCCGTTATGGACACGACCGCACCTGCCGCCGACGTAGCCGTGGCCGCTGTCGACCCAACCCCGCCACCCACGCCGGCTGGCGAAGACTCCGCTTCGTCGGATGGCCTGATCGCGGCGACCTTCGGCCTGCTGCGTGCTGAGCCTGATGGTTCGGTCGTCATCGCCGGCAGTGGCGCCCCCGGCAGTGAAGTCCAAGTCTACGCCAATGGCGCCGTGTTGGGCAAAACCAAGGTCGGCCCGTCGGGCGACTGGGTTATTGTCCCCGATGCGCCCATCGCGCCCGGTGGCGCCGAAATCACTTTGGGCGAAACGGGCAAGCAGGGCGTTGCCGCGGAATCCTTTGTCGTCGCCATCAACGAGGACAAGACCAGCGAGCCGCTCGTCGTCGCCAGCACGCCCGGCGCGATCAGCGAAGTGCTGCAGGGCCTCAAGCCCACCGCCGAGAC
>JAHJOS010000696.1 GCA_018820005.1 Alphaproteobacteria bacterium
ATTGAATACGGCATCGCGGGCGCCGTCACTGGCAACGGTGAAGGCATATTGACCGGGCTGCATGACCTGACCCGGTTCGATCTTGAGCGCCGTGACCGTGCCATCGGCGAAAGCACGCAACTCTGTGTGGTCCAGTGCCTCAGTTGCACTTTCCAGCGACGCCAGCGCACTTTCCACCGCGCTGCTGCTGGTCGCCACAATCTCGACGGATCGATCATAGGCGCTTTGCGTTATGAGCCCCTGATCGAGCAGGCTCTTCTGACGCGCCAGATCAATATTGGATTGCGCCAGCTGGGATTGGGCCGCGCGCAATTGCGCCTGTGCAGCGTCGCGATCGGCCGTCTGTTCAGCAGAGCCGACGCGGGCCATCGCCTGGCCGGTCCGGACATGATCGCCGATATTGACCAGTCGGTCCACCACCTGTCCGCCAACCTGAAATGCAAGATCGGCCGAAAACTGTGCCTGAACTTCCCCGGTCAGTGTCGTTTCCGAGGGGTATTCGGTCATTGCCGCAATTGCGGTCTCAACCACTACTGGCTCGCGCTTGGCCGTCTTTTGTTCCGATTGGCACGCCGATAAGGCGATTGCCGACACTATGACAACACCTGCAAGCCATCCTCGGCGGGTCATAACCCCGATGGCCGGCAGGTCGAGAAAAATGTTCCTGGCCAAGCTAGATCTCCATCTATCGACGGGCGACATAATATTGACTAACTGATTAGTCAATGAAATTATGTAGCCTGTGGGACCGACGCGTTACGTGGCTATCGGTCGCTCACCCAGACAGAAAGACACAAGATTGATGACGAAAGGTTCCCGGGCAGCGGCAAAACAGGCGCGACCGCGCGAAATCCTGGAGGCTGCCTTTGAGGAATTCTCTCTGCGTGGCTACGCAGCGACCCGTCTGGATGACATTGCTGCAAGGGTAGGGGTCACCAAGGGCACAATCTACGTCTATTTCGAAAACAAGGAGACGCTTTTCGAGACGATGGTAATCGAGCTGTCGCAGCCTAAGCTCGACACCCAGCCGTCCCTGTCTGTGTTGCAGGGGCAATCGGCAACGGCTGCGCTCGTGCAACTGCTGAGTGGTGCCTATGATGAGATTCTCGAGGATCCCTACTCGCGCGAAATCCTGCGCCTGCTGATTGCCGAGAAAAACACATTCCAGAGCCTGTCGCGGCGCTTCAGGGATAACTTCGCTGGCCCGATCTTTGCGGCATTGCGGGAAATTCTGCAGAAAGGCACTGCCACCGGCGAGTTTGGCGCACACGCTGCCGCTATCGACCCGTTCCTCATCCTCAGCCCAATCCTCGGATACATTGTGCTGGACATGGTCTTGCCTGGCGAGAGCCCGGCGGGTGCAGCTTTCCTTGCCGGCCATATCGACATGGTAAAGCGGCTGGTTGCGGCCACAACGGTGCCATAGCCAGCCGCGTGTTGCGCAGGCACCTCAGCGCTGTGACAACGTCTCGTCCAGCATCGTCCCGGTGGACTGGCGCCGCAGATGCCAACTCAGCGCCTCTTCCAGGATATGGGGCGTATGGCCCCCTCTCTGCGTCGCTCGTTCAAAGTAGTCAGCCAATTGTGCCTGGTAGGTGGGATGAACGCAGTTGGCGATGATGCTGGCGGCGCGTTCCCGCGGCGCCAGTTCGCGCAGGTCGGCCAGACCGATTTCGGTCACGATGATGTCGACGTCATGCTCAGTGTGGTCCACATGAGACACCATGGGCACCACCGATGAAATCGCGCCATCTTTGGCCAGCGATTTCGTCACGAAGATCGACAGATACGCATTGCGGGCGAAGTCGCCCGATCCACCAATCCCATTGACCATCTGGGTGCCGTTGACATGGGTCGAGTTGACATTGCCGTAGATATCGACTTCCAGAGCTGTGTTGATCGCGATGATCCCGAGGCGCCGGATCACCTCTGGATGATTGCTGATTTCCTGTGGCCGAAGCACCAGCCGGTCCTTGTAGGCGGCCAGATTGCCAAAGACCCGCTGCGCATAGTCCGCGCTCAGCGTAATCGAGGATCCCGAAGCGAACAGCAGCTTGCCTGAATCCAGCAGGTCGAAGGTGCTGTCCTGCAGCACTTCGCTATACATGCGCAGATGATGGAACGGACCATCCCTGAGGCCGGCCAGCACGCCGTTGGCGATATTGCCGATGCCGGCCTGCAGCGGGTTCAGGCTCAGGTCGAGCCGACCCGTGGCCACTTCGCTTTCGAAAAATGAGGTTAGGTGGCCTGCAATGGCGGCGGTTCCCGCCTCCGGGGCATCCAGCACGGCCGGACTGTCAGCCTGCTGTGTGACCACAATGGCGACGATCTTGTCGGGGTCTATGGGCACATAGGTTAAGCCCACGCGGCTGTCGCAGGCAACCACCGGAATGGGCTCGCGGGCCGGGCGGCGGGTGGGAATATAGATATCGTGCAGTCCCTCAAGTTCGGCGGGCTGGCCCAAATTGATCTCGATGATCAGCTTTTTGGCCAGAATGGCAAAACTGGCTGAATTGCCAACCGAAGTAGTTGGGACGATGCCGCCATCCTCTGTGATCGCCGCTGCCTCTATGACCGCGTAGTCCATAGGCCCCAACTGGCCCGACCGCAGGTGTTCGACGGTCTCCGACAGATGCTGGTCAATGAACATCACCTCGCCGCGGTTGATCGCCGCCCGTAAGGTCGGGTCAGCCTGAAAGGGCATGCGGCGCGCCAGCACATGCGCTTCTGTCAGCACCCTGTCGACATCCTTGCCCAGCGATGCGCCGGTCACGAGCGTAATCTGGAACGGATCGGTCTGCGCGCGCTTGGCCATGGCCAGCGGCACGGCTTTGGCGTCGCCGGCGCGGGTGAACCCGCTCATGCCGACAACCATGCCATCACTGATCAGGCTGGCGGCCTGTTCGGCCGAGACAATTCGGTCCAGCAGGGATGGCATTCGAATGCGCTGAATTGGCACAACAGACTCCGCTTCACAGTTGAAGCGACACCTATCGGCTCAACCCGCCCGCCTTGCGTTGATCCAAATCAACGGCAAAACGGGCGGCAGCTCACCGGTCGTCTGGCGTTAGTGGAAAAACGCCGCAGGCAGGCGTTTCTCGCCGGCCTCAATGCGGATTGGCAGCACGTTTTCCGGCGGCGGTAGCGGGCACACCGCATGCTCGGTAAAGGCGCAGGGCGGATTGATCGCCTTGTTGAAGTCCAGCACGATGCTGTCATCACCAACCTGCTCGCCATAGAGAAACCGCGACGCGGGATAGGTCTGGTCGCGCGATGTCAGGTCCCGCAGCACAAACTGCGGCGCCTCGGCGGTGCCATGAGTCGCCACCAATTCGTACTGCACCCCGTCGCGGGTAAACACCGCCTTGTGCGTGACCTGCACGTCAGTCGGAATGGATTTGGTGGTATCAACTGTCATGCCCTGCGGCGCATCAAGCTTGATCCAGTCCGCTTTAATGTACCAACTCGGATCAAGCGGAAACGCGTCGATCTCGTTGAGCGTGGCGGGTACACTCGATTCCTTGTCCCGCACGCGGAGGGCATTCTCGCCATTGAGGGTCGTCACCTCCAGCAGCAGATTGCCCACTTCAAAGCGGGGTGGTTTGGCCTTGTCCAGCTTGAGCTGGATGGGTTCCCCGCCGTCAGCAGGGGTAAACCGGACACCAGACGCATCCTGGGTCAGTGACCCTACATGCGCCGGCCCTGCAGAAAGAACCAGATCATTGTCCGCTGCGCTACCGACCGTCGCCGTGCCATCCTCAAGCCAATAGCGCGCGATGATGTTCAGCCAGCCGTCGGCGGCCTTCAGATTAGCCAGGCGCTTGGCCTTCCAGTCGGCAAACAGCGCTTCGTAATTGGCGGGAGTTGTCATGGCACTATTCCTTGCGGCATGCGGGGGACACTGGCGATCAGCGTCTTGGTATAGGGATGTTGCGGGCGGGCGAGGATGTCCCGCGTGCGGCCTGCTTCCACGACCTGACCATGCTTGAGCACGACCATATCGCGGCAAAGCGCTGCCACCACGCCCAGATCGTGTGACACGAAAACCAGCGTCATTGACTGCGCCAGGGTCTCGAACAGCTTGACGATCCGCACGCGGGTCGACAGGTCCAGGGCGCTCACAGCCTCGTCCGCCAGCAACAATCGCGGGCGTGCGACAATCGCCCGGGCGATGGCTATGCGCTGACGCTGACCACCGGAAAACTGGTGCGGATAGCGCGCAAGGCTATCGGGGGTGAGTCCAACGGCATCCAGTGCAGCGCTGACCATGTTCCCGTGGTCGCCGTCAATGCGCAGCGAACGCAGCGGTTCGGCGATGATGTCAAAGATCGACTGCCGCGGATCCAGTGAAGAATAGGGGTCTTGGAACACCGCCTGCACCTGGCGGCGATAGCTGCGCATATAGGACCCGCTGCGGGTGTCCAGCGGCTCGCCGTCAAAGCGGACACTCCCTGCAGTCGGCCGCGTCAGGCCCAGCAGCAGGCGGAGCAAGGTCGTCTTGCCCGAGCCCGACTCGCCGACGATACCCAGGCTGGCGCCGGCCTCGACCGCAAACGAGACCTGCTGAAGTACGGGCGTTCCCCGTCCATAGGCAAAATCGACCTTCTCAAGGGACAACAATGTCACGCTGTCTCCCCCAGTGCCGTATCGAACGCCCGGGCGGCTGCGATCAGGCTGCGTGTGTAGTCGTTCTGTGGGTTCTGGAGGACTTCGGCCACGGGCCCGGCCTCCACAACGACACCATGCTGCAGCACGATGACCCGCTCTACGACACGGGCCACAACGGGTAAGTCATGGCTGATGAACAGCAGCGCCATCCCATTGTCCGCTACCAGACGGGCCAGTAGTTTAAGAATTTCGGCCTG
>JAHJOS010000697.1 GCA_018820005.1 Alphaproteobacteria bacterium
GATCGATGCGGCCATCCAGAGCAATCTACGTGAGACCACCACGCGCGTGCTTGCGTCATTGACGCCGCGCGAGGAACGCGTGCTGCGCATGCGCTTCGGCATCGGCATGAACACCGATCATACGCTCGAAGAAGTGGGCCAGCAGTTCTCGGTGACGCGCGAACGCATCCGCCAGATTGAGGCCAAGGCGCTGCGCAAGCTCAAGCACCCCAGCCGGAGCCGGAAGCTACGGAGCTTCCTGGACAACTAGGGGCGTGGTTGCATGGCCATTGCGCGCCTAAAGGTCACGGCAATTCGCGCCATTGTGCCGTTCAAGCTGGTGGTCACGTTCTCCGATGAATCGTCGGGCACTTTTGATGCCGCGCCGATGATTGGAGAGCGGGGGGAAGGTACCGAACCCCTGCGGGATCGGCGCTTTTTCGGGCAGGTCGAGCTGGCCAATGGGGTGCCGACCTGGCCGAACCACTTTGATATCTCGCCGGCCTGGCTGCGCGAGGAAATGGAAAAACGCGGCGAGTTGAGATTGCCGCTCCCGGTCCGCCGCAGGCGCTGATCGGAGCAAGAGGAGACCGAGCCATGTCGTTCTGGAAAAACCTTTTTGGTGGCGCTGCAGCCAGTGCCGAACCAGCGGGTGACAAGGTGCTGGGCGAGGAAGTCTACAAGGACTTCCTGATCAAGGCGATTGAGATGAAGGCGGGTAGTGAGTTGCAGCTGGCCGGGACGATCGAGAAGACCGTCGCTGGCGAGCCCAAGACCTACCGTTTCGTGCGTGCAGACCGGATGACCTCGCGTGACGATCTGATCACGCTGGCCCTGTCCAAGGGCCGGCAGATCATCGACGAGCAGGGCGAGCGGATTTTCAACTAGCCTTTGCGAACGCAATAATCTGAGCAGATGCCGGCGCGTGCAGACCGTAATGGTTTGCATGGCCCGCCTGCCGTACTGGAGATATGACCATGGCCAAAAAGCCAACCGCCCGCAGTGAATTCGTGATGTTCGACGTGTTTTATGTCGACGGCAGCCAACGTTCCAACCGCAAGGTCGATGGCAATCTACTCGGCGGCCTTGATGGCGACGAGCCCGCCAAAGCGGCCATCGAGGAACAGGACCGGCTGATCTCGGAAAAGTCCGGCCTGCCGCCGCTCGAAATCAAGTCGATCAAGCGCAGCGGCAAGTAAGTGAGCGGCGATCTGCAGCTTGGTCGCGTGGTGGCGACGCCGGACCGTCCCGAGGACGCCGTGCTCGATCCCGTGCCCAATCCGCACCCCGATGTGAACTTTGTGGCGCGCTATGTGGCGCCCGAGTTCACCTCGCTGTGCCCGGTGACCGGGCAGCCCGATTTCGCCCATCTGGTGATCGACTATGTGCCCGACCAGTTCCTGGTGGAGTCCAAGTCGCTCAAGCTCTACCTGACCGCGTTCCGCAATCATGGTGCTTTCCACGAGGGTTGCACCATCGACATTGCCAAAAAGATCATCGCCACCATAGCGCCGCGCTGGCTGCGCATCGGCGGCTATTGGTATCCGCGCGGCGGGCTGCCGATCGATGTGTTCTGGCAGACCAGGCCGGCGCCTGAAGGCGTCTGGGTGCCCGACCAGGGCGTGCCGGCCTATCGCGGGCGCGGCTAGAAATCCCCTTCGTGAGTGGAAAAATGCTGCCCCATGCCCTAGGTTGCGGGGGCAGCGCGATATTGGCTGCACGCTTAAGCGAGCCCTGACGGGGTCTATTCGAACCCGGCTTGGTCCAAGCGCGCCGACCAGGCGCGACAACAGACAATGGAGTCGCCGATGCCATTTTCCACCATTCCTTCCCGTATTGTTGCTGCCATTTTCCTGCTGGCGGCCCTTGCCACCGGTGTCGGTGGCGTGTGGCTGGCCGCCGTTGGCGGTTCCCCATTTTACATCGTCCTTTCGCTGGCCCTTTTGGCCACTTCTGTTTTGACCTGGCAGGGCCGCCCCCTGGCACTCTGGGTCTATGCCGCGACATTGGCCGCCGCCATGATCTGGGCACTGATCGAGGTGGGCCTGGATTGGTGGGCACTGGCACCGCGCGGCGATATCCTGGTGCCGCTGGGCGTTCTGCTCTGCCTGCCCTGGGTGGTGCGTTCGCTGAGTGCGACCAGCGTGCGCCGCACGGGCTGGATGGCTCTGGGCGGCACGGTTGCTGCCAGCCTCGTGGTGGCCGTTGTCTCCATGTTCATGGACCCGCACAACATTGCCGGCAGCCTGCCCGAAGCACGGGCCGAAGCGTCCGTGCCAGCGACGGTGGCTGTGCCCGATGGCGAATGGCAGTCCTATGGTCGCACCGCCTACGGGCAGCGCTATTCGCCGCTCGACCAGATCACGCCTGACAATGTGAGTTCGCTTGAGGTCGCCTGGGAGTACAAGACCGGCGACATTCGCGGTGAGAGCGATCCGGGCGAGACGACCTATGAGGTCACCCCGCTCAAGGTTGGCGATACGCTTTATCTGTGCACGCCGCACAATCTGGTCGTCGCGCTGGATGCGGAAACCGGCGCGGAGAAATGGCTGTTTGATCCGCTGCTGCAGCAGCCCGACAAGGAAAATACGCAGCACCTGACCTGCCGCGGCGTGAGCTACTATGACGGCGCTGGTGCACTGGCGGCCTCGGCGCCGCGCGTGACCAATGCAGTTGCGACAGTCCCGGCCATCCAACCCCCTTCAGATCCAGCCGGCACGCCAACGCCTGATCCCGTGCTGCCTGTCGAGACGGTCAATGCCGATTGCGTCCAACGCCTGTTCCTGCCCACCGCTGATGGCCGCCTTATCGCGCTGAGTGCTGCCACCGGCGAGGTTTGCCCCGGTTTCGGGGGCGATGATGGTACCGTTGATCTCTGGGCCAACATGCCCAATGTCACTGCTGGCGCCTATTATTCGACATCGCCACCGGTCGTGACGTCCAACCTCATAGTGGTTGGCGGGGCAGTCAACGACAATGTCTCGACCACCGAGCCCTCAGGCGTCGTCCGGGCCTTCGATATCAACACCGGCGCGCTGGTGTGGAACTGGGACAGCCGCAATCCCGAGGAGACCGCACCGATCGCCGATGGCCAGACCTATATGGAGAACTCGCCCAACAGCTGGAGCGTGTCGAGCTATGACCCGGCGCTGGGGCTGATCTATGTGCCCATGGGCAACCAGCCGCCGGACCAGTTTGGCGGCAACCGGGATGAGAACGTCGAGCGCTATTCGTCGTCCATTGTCGCTCTCGAGGCCCAGACCGGCAAAGTCCGCTGGGTATTCCAGGGCGTGCACCATGACCTGTGGGACATGGATGTGCCGGCTCAGCCCAGCCTGATCGATCTGACCATTGAGGGTAAGACAGTGCCCGCGCTGGTGGCGGCCACAAAGCAGGGCGAAATCTTCGTGCTCAACCGCGAGACGGGCGAACCCGTGCTGCCGGTAACCGAAGTGCCGGCCCCCGGCGGCGCAGTGGCGGGTGATTTCACCGCCCCGACCCAGCCCAAGTCGGCGCTGTCGTTCGAACCCAAGCCCCTGACGGAAGCCTCGATGTGGGGCGCGACAATGTTCGACCAGATCGCATGCCGCATTGCCTTCCGTTCGATGAACTATGAGGGGCGCTACACCCCGCCCAGCGAAAAGGGTTCCATCATCTACCCCGGCAATTTCGGCGCCTTCAACTGGGGTGCGGTGTCAGTCGATCCCGAGCGGCAGGTCTTGTTCGGCATGCCGGTCTATCTGGCGTTCACCTCCAAGCTGGTGCCCCGCCCCAATGCCGAAGCGCGCGTGGTGACGGCCGATGGTGCGCCGTCCTTCAATGAGAACTATGGGGCGCCCTATGCCTCTGAGATGGGGGCCTTCCTATCGCCGGTTGGCCTGCCGTGCCAGCAGCCACCGTGGGGCTATGTTGCCGGTGCCGATCTCACCACGGGTGAAATCGTCTATCGCCACGTCAATGGCACCGTTCAGGACCTGTCGCCCATCCCGCTGCCGTTCAGGATGGGTGTGCCCGGCATCGGTGGCCCGATCATGACCAAAGGTGGCGTGGCGTTCCTGAGTGGCACGCTGGACTATTATGCGCGCGCCTATGATGTGACGACCGGCAAGCAGCTGTGGCAAAGCCGGTTGCCCGCCGGTGGGCAGGCAACGCCGATGACCTATTGGTCCGACGCCAGCCAGCGTCAGTTCGTGGTGGTTGTGGCCGGTGGGCATGGCTCGACGGGGACTAAGGCGGGCGATGAAATCATCGCCTATGCCCTGCCCAAGAGCTGATCGCCTGTTGGCTTGATCGAAAAAGGGGCGCCCGGGTGGCGCCCCTTTTGCTGTCTGGATCAGGCGCCCAGCGCCTTGTCGACTGCCGGCTTTACCAC
>JAHJOS010000698.1 GCA_018820005.1 Alphaproteobacteria bacterium
CTATAGGCTCTGTTCTCGATTCCGACCATCACACGCTATCCCCACAGCGTTTGCATATTAGAACAAATGTGGAACAAAATGTACGCAATGTCAAGCGGGCTTGCGCTTGATTACTACATCTATGGGGCTGTTCGCTTTGGCGGTCAATATATGGTAGTCAGGGCGTCTTTGCGGCAGATTGTTTGAGCGCATCGAGCTTGCTGCGCAACTCTGGTCCGACCGGTCGAGACAACCCCTGCTCATCAGCCTTGAGAATGAGAGCATCTGAATCGGACTCTATGGCCTTTTTGAGTCGCTCCATAAAGACGTTTGGCGCCAGGCCCGGCTCGATAGCGGGCAGGAAGCGGGCTTCGGCAGTGCCGGGCCAGATGATGGGGCTGTTGCGACCCCAGAACAGGCCCGAATTGAGCGCCACGGGCACCACGGGAACACCCAGTTCGCCATAGAGGCGGGCAATGCCCTGGCGGTAATCGGGCGCGGCGAGCGGGGCGCGACGGGTGCCCTCGGGGAAGATGACGATGCGGCAACCGCGGGCGATGGCGGCGTGGGCCTGACGCATCATGGAGGGAATGGCTTCGGCGCCCTTTTTGCGATCGACCTCGATACAGTCAAGCGAGCGGGCGGCCCAGCCGAAGAAGGGGATGCGCATCAGCTCCTTCTTGACGATATAGGCCGGGCGACCGGTATAGGGGAACAGCGCGAAGACATCCCAATCGCTCTGGTGCTTGGCGGCGATGATACAGCCGCCCTCGGGGATGTTTTCCATGCCGGTGACAACGGTTTTCACCCCGGTCAGGGCGCGCAGATAGGCCAGGTTTGAACTGCACCAGTAAACGGCAAGCCACCAGCTGAAGCGGGTCCGGCCGGTGATGAGCGCGATGATGCCCAGCACGATCGCCACAATAGCCGTCTGGCCGATGAACAGCACATAGAACAATGCTGTGCGAATTGCCTGAATTACGGCCACCCGTTACCTCCCGCGGCTTAGTGCCGTGGCAGCGTCATAGCGGGCAAATGTGCACTTGGCGAGACTGTTGCGGTGCGCCTGAGTCTCAGGAAGTCTGGCTGAGGTAGCTGCGAACGGTGCGGCGCGAGGTGATCGCGGTCAATGCGGCAATCACCGGAATGACGGCCAGGATCCAGAGCAGACCATCCATGCCGAGGGCAAAACGCCCGAACAGCACGCCGACCTGGGCGCCCGCTTCACTCGAGAGCATATTGCCTGCTGCAGTGCCGACCAGGGCAAAAAACGCCAGCGCGGCAATTGAGCCGAGCAGGCCACCCTGCAGGCCAATCGAGAGAAAGCGCCCCTGGAACTCGCCGGCAATAAAGCTGTTGGAGGCGCCGATATAGTGCAGCACATCGACGATTTCGCGGTTGGTCGCCATGGCGCCGCGGGTGGCAAAGATGATGGCGAGCACGGTTGCAGCGCCAATCAGCACCAGCACGAGCAGGCCCGAGAGTACGATGGCACCGGCCATGGTATTGAGCTGCTGGCGCCAGGCGGCGTGGGTATCCAGGCTGGCGCCCTTGACCGCAGCCAGATTGCGCTGGAGCCCCTCGATGTCGGCGTCGGTTGGGTCGGCCAGCTGGACCACGACAAGACGGGGAATTTCGATGGCCGAGAGATCAAGGCCGGCGCCAAGCCAGGGCTCGAGCAGCTTCTGGCTTTCCTCGATGGTCAGGGCGCGGGCGCTGGCGACACCGGGGGTGGTTTCGGCCAGCGACACGGCGGTGCGCAGGTTGGAATCCATGACTTCGCCAGCGACGGGGCGGATCTGGATGGTGACTTCGCGGCCGACGTCGGCGGACCAGGCAATGGCCGACTTCTGCACCAGCACAACGCCACCCAGGGTGACGGCGGACAGAAAGCCCATGATGGTGATCATCAGCAGCAGGGTGCGGCCGGCCACGCTTTTTTCGGGCACGATGGGAGCAGCCCCGCCGCGACGGGGCCATAGGGCAAGCAGACGCTCAATCATGGATCGTCAACTCCCCCTTGCTGAGCAACATGCGCGGATAGTTGAACTTGTCGAGCAGCGGCAGTTCATGAGTGGCCAGAATGATGGTCATGCCCAGTGTGCGATTGAGTTCGGCGAACAGATGGACGAGGCGACTGGACAGCTCGGGATCGACATTGCCCGTGGGTTCGTCGGCGAGCAGGATCTTGGGACGCGCGATAACGGCGCGGGCAATGGCGGCGCGCTGCTTTTCGCCACCCGAGAGCAGGGATGGTGGCGCATTCATGCGCTCGCCCAGCCCCACCCATTCGAGCAGTTCGGTGACATTGGGACGGTATTCGGCCTCGGGCTGACCCAGGACGCGCAGCGGGAGCGCGACGTTTTCAAAGGTGGTCAGATGGTCGAGCAGGCGGAATTCCTGGAAGACGATGCCGATATGGCGGCGCATCTGCAGCAGGCGATCCTGGGTGAGGTTGCTGACGTCTTCGCCCAGCATGGTGACGCGGCCGCGCGACGGCTTGAGCGAGAGCAGCAGCAGACGCAGCAGGCTGGTCTTGCCGGCGCCGGAGGGCCCGGTCAGGAAGTGGAACGAGCCCGGCTCGACCGAAAAGGTGAGATCGTGCAGCACCTCGGGGCCATTGCCATAGCACAATCCTACATCGGAAAACTCGATCAAGACTGCTGGCTCCCTGCGGTTGGAACGGTCCCCGCGAATCAGGGCCTGCGCGCAGCATAGCAGCGTGTGATCCCTGATGCGGCACGGACCGTCGTAGGCGGCATGAAAGCGGCACAAATGTGGTGGATTGCGCTGACGCTGTCGGGGTTTGAGGAGTCTTAACACCCTCAGGCTAGACTGGTGGGCGCTGTAGTCGCGTTCGCAAGCATCGTCTGGCCCCATGATCATCAGTTGCCCACATTGCCAGACCAAGTATCAGGTCACCTACGAAGCGATCGGCGCGACCGGTCGCAAGGTGCAATGCGCCCATTGCCAGGAGGCCTGGCAGCAGGCAGCCCTGCCCAAGGAAGAGCCGCCACCGCCCGAGGTGCGCAAGGCCGAAGAGGTCATTACCGAAGACGCCCTCGATGAGGCCATGGCCAGCGAGGAACAGAAGGCGGGCAAGCAGAAAGCCGGTTCGACACCCACGCGCGCGGACAAGAAGGCTGCTGCCGCAGCGGCGGCTGCAGCCAATGGTGCGGGCAAGATCGACCCCGCCGAGGTGCGGCGCCGGCAGAAGAATTTCTCGCGGCGCCAGGACAATGTGATGGCGAGCCTGCCCACAGCCCGGCTGCGTCTTGCCGCACGGGTTCTGGCCGTGGTGGCGCTGGCGGCAACCGGGGTGACGTTTTATTTTGGCCGCACCCAGATCGTGGAACGCTTTCCATCCATGGCGGGCGTCTATGAAAAGCTGGGGCTTGGGGTCAATGTGGTCGGGTTGCAGTTTTCAGACCTGAACACGCTGCGCACCACTCGCAGCGGCAAGGAATTGCTGGTGGTCTCGGCCCAGATCGTGGGCGTGCGATCGAGCCCGGCTGCCGTGCCCGAAGTGGTGGTGACGCTGCTGGCGGCCGATGGGCGCAGCGTCTACCAGTGGAGCGTGGACCCGCTGGTGCATGATCTGATGGCTGGGGAACGAGCTACTCTGGACACCCAGCTATCGCAGCCGCCGGCCGATGCCGTGCGGGTTCGGCTGAGCTTTGCCGGGGAAGAAGACGAAGGACTGATGATCGCGACGCCCGCGCAGCCCGACGGGCATGGTGCGGTGCCGGGCGCTGAAGGGCATGGGGAAGCGCCTGCCGAAGGGCATGGTGCACCCGCCGCAGC
>JAHJOS010000699.1 GCA_018820005.1 Alphaproteobacteria bacterium
CAGGGGGATGGCGCTGAGCCCGGCCAGTTCCTGGGCCAGGTTATATTCGGCGATCAGATCGTCCGAATAGATGCGGGTAATGCCGCCCGGCTTGAAGCTGCGCACCGCCTCGGCGGTCTCGTCGGGCGTGCCGCGCGCCAGCAGCACGAACAGCTGGGCCAGCTTGTCGCGCGGGCTCAGGCTGTCGCGGGTGGCGTGGACCCAGGCAATGGCCGCATCATCGAGGTTGAAAGGGGCTGCACTCAGATCGATGGGGGCCATGGGCGTTCTCCCTAAGTCTTCTTGTTGGGCAAAGACCTAGCAGATGTGCCCGCTGCTGGAAACTCAGGCCGCGTGCGACTCAAGCCACTTGATCAGCTGCACGCGCGACTGGCCGGCGCCCACCTTGACGTCGACCGGCTCGCCATTGCGGAACACCATGAGCGTGGGCATGTTGCGCACATTGTAGCGACTGGTTGTGGCCGGATTGCTGGCGACATCGAGCTGGACGATTCGGACCTTGTCGGCCAGCGTCACGGCCAGCTCCTGGAGCGTGGGGGCCATGGCCAGGCACGGCGCGCACCATTCCGCCCAAAAATCCACGAGCACGGGCTTATCGGCTTCAAGCACTTCGGCGGCAAAGCTGGCGTCATCAACATGCAGGCCCATGGCGGCGAACTCCTGTCTGATTTGGCCGGCCAATCTAGAATTAGCGCTTATGACCGGCAAGGCATACAAGATATGGTTTCACGCGCGCATTTAGAAAGTCTTGCTGTCGACCATCGCTCCAAACAAAAACACCGCCTGGTTGCCCAGGCGGTGCCAAATCAACGGTCGCGCCTTGATCAGGCGGCGTGGCCCTCGAGCCATTTGGTCAGGCCAGCCTTGGGGGTGCCTGCACCGATCTTCATGTCAGCGGCTTCGCCGCCCTTGAAGAGGATCATGGTAGGGATGGAACGGACGCCATACTTGCTGGCGGTGCCCGGGTTGTCATCGACATTGAGCTTGACGATCTTGACCTTGCCGGCCAGTTCGACAGAAAGCTCATCGAGCACGGGGGCAATCGCGCGGCACGGCCCGCACCACTCCGCCCAGAAATCCACCAGGACGGGCTCTTTGGAGTTCAGGACTTCCTCGCCAAAATTGGCATCGGAAACGTGACTAGTCATGGGTTCTTGCCTTTTGTTTAAAGCGGCGGTCTGTGTGCGCCTAAAGCTGGGTAGAGTCCAGCTTGGGCACAACGCAGATCACCTTATGGTGAAGCCGTCAGCCCCCGCCGCCAGAACGTCTGACGGGAGATTCATCAATGATTCCAAACCTGTCCACAATATCGCGGCCCGTATCTGCTGTCCGGGGAAAAGCTGACCTGCAACCAACGCATACAATCCGAGCTGGGTGATGTAGTTCCCCGGCACATCCTGTGCCCCCTGGGGCTGCGACGCATCGGACTTGTAGTCGACCACCAATACACCCTCTTCGTCAATCACCAGTCGGTCGATACGGCCCTTGAGCCGGATGGGCTCGCCATGGCGCCACCCATCAATCAGGAAGGGCACTTCGGCCCGGCTGCCGGGTCCGAACAGAGCGGCCAGCTCCGGGCGGCTGAGAATGGATATGGCCTTGGCTGCCAGCCGGGCGTGGTCAGCGGGCGAATCAGGCAACAGCGCCATCAGAGCCTTGTCGGCGATTGCAGGCCAGATCGAAGGATCGAGCCGCCCCAGATGCTGCAGCAGGGCATGGAGCGCAATGCCTTCCTGGCGCGCCGCATCGGCATCGCGCACCTGCTCGGAGAATGTATCGAGCGCTGCAGCGGCCCCGGCACCGCCTGATGCCAACGAGGGCGATACAGTGGGGATCAGCACCAGCGGCGGCAGGGTCGGCAGCACGAGCGGCGCCGTTTCCGCCTCCCCTGAGCCGCTCACGTCCCTGGCCGGCACCGGCGGCACACGATCGCGCGGATAGATCAGGGCCGTTTCGACCCCGGTGGCGTCAAGCTGGCTTTGAGCAAGCGGGCGCAAAGCGCTATCGACCGCCTCGTACCAACTACCGGCCAATTGCTTGTCGGCGTCCGATCCGGGCGTCAGGGCGCCGGTGATGTAGAGTTCGTCTTCGGCCCGCGTCATCGCCACATAGAGCTTGCGCCAGTATTCGCAGCGCAGGTTGTCGTCGATTTCGAGCTTGAGCGGCAGGGTCATCTCGACGTGGTCCCCGGTGCCTGCAGCATGCAGCAACAGCGGCCCGGGCGCCTCGGCCAGCACGTAGACCGGCTTGCCGATCATCTGTTCGCGCTGCCTGGTGGCGGCGTCGGCCAGGATGACGATGGGGGCTTCGAGCCCCTTGGCGCCATGCACCGTCATCACGCGCACACCGGCGCCGGCGTCGGGCAATTCCCGCTTGATGGTACCCGAGCGTTGCCGCATGTCGGCGACAAAACCCTGCAACGAGGGCTGGGCGCCTTGCTCATGGCCCAGCGCCAGCTCGAGCAGTTCGGCCAGCACATCGTCGACTTCGGGGCCGAAGCGGGCATGGAAACGGCGCAGCCCGCCCTCGGCATAGAGCACCTCGGTCAAAAATTCGAACGGCCGCTCGAAATCGAGCTCGCCACGCCAGCGCGCCAGCCGGGCAGCGGCCTCGCGACAGGGCAGGCTGGGGTGGGCAGCCAGGGCCTGCCACAGCCTCTGGCCCTTTGGGCGCGGCTGGGCGATGGCAAACAGCGTCTCCTCATCGATGTCGAACAGCGGAGAGCGCAGCAGCGCGGCCAGTTGCAGATCATCGGCGGGATTGAGCAGCACGTCGCACAGCGCCAAAAGGTCCATCACCGCGATATGGTCGGTAACGCCGAGCCGGTCAGCGCCGGGGGTGGGCAGGCCCGCCTTGCGCAGCGCCCGGATCACTTCCTGAAACACCGGCCCGCGCGACTGCACCAGAATGAGCACATCATCGGCAGTGACGGCGCGACCACGACCGGTCAGGGGGCGCCTGCTCTCGATCCAGCCGCGAATGCTGGCGGCGATGCGCTCGGCGACCTGGCGCGGTGCGCTCGGTTGCAGGTCTGCAATGCTGGTGGGCCAATCGGCACTGGGGGCGCCATCGGAGACCTGCTGGGTGGGCGGCCATAGCGTCACCGATCCGCCGCGCATGGTGCGGGCCGTATTGTGATGCACCTTTTCGCTTTCGAGCAGCGCGGCCTGGATATCCTCGCGGTCGCTGACCAGATCAACCGCCGCCAGAATCTCGGGCAAAGTGCGGAAACTGGTGCGCAGGGGCACGGGCTGAAACAGCGCTTCGGCCAGACTGGCCCGGCGTTGGTACTCGCCGCCCGTGGCGCCAAACAGCGCGGGTTCGGCACCCTGGAAGGAATAGATGGACTGCTTCTGATCGCCGACGGCAAACAGCGAGCGGGGCCGGGTCACCGCCCCTGCCCCCGCGAAATATTCTTCGGCGATGGCCCGCACCACGCGCCACTGCTCGCCGTTGGTGTCCTGGCTCTCATCGACCAGAATGTGATCGATCCCCGAATCGAGCTTGTAGCGGACCCAGTCGCCCGATTCGTTCTGGAACAGGTCAGCCAGACGCTCCACCAGATCGTCAAAGTCCAGCAACGAACGCGCCCGCTTGGTCGCCTCATAGCGCCGCCCCACGGCGGCAACGATATCGAGCAGTGCCTCGCTGCGGGCGATGAGTGCAGCAGCACGACGGGCTGCTGCGAGTTCGAACAGGCGCTCTGCCTCGGCCTGCAACAGCTCGGCCAGACCGGGGTCGGCTGAGGTCACGGCCTTGACCACCAGACGCGCGGGCAGCGCCAACTCCTTGGTCAGGAAGGCACGCAGCCAGGCCTCGGGCGCAGGATTGGCCGCATCGAGCGCCGCCAGCTTGTCCTCAAGACTGCGATTGCCGCCCTTTGGCGGCACGATCTCGAACAGCCGCGCGATCTCAGCGGGCCCGACCAGCCGCTCGGTGACGATGGCCTCGACCAACTCGGCCGTGCTGCGGCTCGCGCCAGCGCCCAGCAACGCCCGCAGATTGGCCTTGGAGGCATCGGGATCGGCGAGCACCAGCTTGAGCTTGCGACCATCGGCCAGAGCGGCATTGATGGCCGTCTTGATCTGATCGTCGCTGAGGGTTTCGAACAGGGTTTCCACCGCGCCATCGACGCCCAGCCCCTGGGCCAGCACGACTTCGCGGGCCGACAGC
>JAHJOS010000724.1 GCA_018820005.1 Alphaproteobacteria bacterium
ACCAAGGAAACGCCCAAAATCCATATGGAAGTATGTAAGAGGAGTCCCACCGTTACGATGGTCAATCTCTTGCATATAGGCAACTTTAGACTCAAAGATATTTAGTGCCTGCGCCTCTGTGCCCGAAAGTGAGAACAATACATCTGAGCCGTCGACCAGCTCTAGTTTTGTTACATTTTTAGCTGGATGAGCAACAGGTGTATTAGAACCACCTACAGGCTGATGCACTACAGTTATTCGCGTAATAGGGTCAGTGACATCAAGGTCTATTATCTTTGTCCCCGAGACTCCAAAATCTTGGTTCGCTAGTATCACAGCATGTCTATAGTTCATCTAACTCTCTAACCTCCTCCGCTGCCGAGCATGGCGAGTCGTTTTGCGTTGAGAGCCTTGCCTACCTGCTCAACACGCTGATAGTTGCTGGGATCGCCCTTCGGTTTGCGGGGTGACAGGGTTAATCCAGCCAACAGCGTGTAATAAGGCTCGGCGCCGCTCTTGTAATCATCTTTTGCCGCGGCAACACCGGGACCGAAACGATCCCGCGCCACGTCATTGATCTTCCTGGCGTATTTCGCAGCTCCCGCTTTTACAACGCCGACGCGGAACCGATTCTTGATACCCGGGGCAGATATTGCCTGCCCGTATGTGTCCATAGATGCGGCGGTTTTACGTGCCCAGTCCTCAGCGGACGCAGCGGCGTTAGCAGCGTATTCACCGGCTGCTCGGCTTGCGTTGTCCGTCCATTTGGTCGAGGCTGCCTCGATTGGTTTTACATTAAGTGCCATTAAATTCATCCTCCATAAATTTACTACTATTCATTACCATTTGTGAATTTTAGCTCATTCATTGACATAATAGGGCTATCAGGATACGATAGTCAAGGCGAAACATGTTGCAACGATTTTGGAGGTTATATGCCAAGAAAAGAGCGCGAGCGCAGATACATCTCGGAATACATGATGGCTACGTGGCCCGAGGGCAGCTGGCAGCTTAATGTCGAGCTGGGAGCAATACCTCCGGAGTATGTTACCAGATACGGTCAGGAGAGAGCGGCTGCTTTATATCGCCCTACCCGTCCCCGGGTCGACGCGGTCCGGTGGGAGAAGGACCGGTATATTCTCATCGAGGCGAAGATCCGGGATATTAAAGCTGGCATAGGCGATCTGAGTTTTTACAGGGGAATGGTCCCGGATACCGTCGACCTGCCGTTTTATGACGGACAGCCCATCATGTACCGCCTCGTTGTACCATGGATGATCGACTGGATCCAGAGATCAGCGACCGCCTCCGGTATCGATGTAGTAGTATTCGAGGCTGAATGGATAAGCGCCTATGTCGAGGAACGTAAGCACTATTTCTCCGCCGAATACAGAGCAGCTCGTGCTGAGAAAATGAGGCTCCGAGAGATACTGGGGGTGGACTAATGCCGTGTAGTGTTATAGCGCAGAGATATGCGATAGCGAATATCACCAAATCCATGCGTATATTGGAGCAGGCGGGTTTCGGACCATTAACGGCACCATATCAGGCATTGGCGAAGGTTCGGTCTTCCCTCAGGCTTAACCTGGGTGTCATGATACCCAAACCGACGAGCCTGCTACTATCCCTGGCGGGGCTGTCCTCCGGCTCGGTAAAGGTGTGGCATGACGCAGAGTCAGGCTGGTTTTCCGAGGCAAGGGCAGCAGCTGGAGCCCCGCCCGTCTATCATCATATTACCGACGAAATGGCGGTTTCCATCCTCAAGGGAGAGCTCACTCATGAGGTTTTCGAGGTACTGAGAATACCCGATGACTATATCGGTGAATAACAGCGGAGGTTTCGACATTATGCTGATGAATTACGTCGCCCTGATACCCGGAGTCCCGACACGGATGCACTTTACCGATGATTATTACGTCGACCGAGAGATCCCCGACCGGGAGTCGGGTAAAGCCAAGCGCGTAAAATCCCTGGTATTCTGGGTTGACGAGCTGAATGGCGAACCGGCTGCCAGGACATTCTCCGTATTGTCGCAGAAGCTGAGCGAAACCCTGGAGCCCTTCCGAAAAGATAAACGGTATACCCGCTACGATATTATCATCACTCAAATGGGCGACGGCTTCCTGAAGGATTGGAACGTGCAAGCAATTCTCCGGCCAGAACTGGAGAAGACAGCGTAAAATATTACTGGGGATATTCCAGTTTCGATGATATTTGAGAGCAAGGAATTGGCGTCGGCGGAAAAATCTACCGGCGCCAATTATTTTAGCCTCAGGTTTCAAAACAGTTTTGGAATTCGGGGATCCCTTACGTATTCCTACCCTCCACACTAAACAGC
>JAHJOS010000700.1 GCA_018820005.1 Alphaproteobacteria bacterium
CCAAACCGCTTGGTGAAGCGCCCGATAAAGGTATTGGTCAGCGCAATCTCGGGCAGCAGGATCAGCGCCTGACGGCCCGCCCGCAGCGTATCGGCCACGGCTTCAAAAAACACTTCCGTCTTGCCGCCGCCGGTGACCCCATCGAGGAGGGCCACGCCAAACTGCTGCGCATCGAGCGCCAGAATCTCATCGAGAGCGCTCTGCTGCCCCGCCGACAAGGTGGCAATCGCTGCCTCGGGATCGGGCAGGTCCACGATCGGACCCGGCGGCATTTCAATTCGCTCGATGGCCCCTGCCTTTTCGAGCCCTTCTATCACTGACGCCGAGACGCCTGTCGCCCCGACCAGTGCCGCCTTGGGCCACGCCAGATCATCATTGAGCGCATCAAGCACCCTTAGCCGAGCCGGCGTCAGCTTGGCCGGCTCCTGCCCGGTGCGCCGATAAGCGACCACTGGCTTGGGCGCATCGAGCGCCTCTGTGGAGCGCAGCACTGCCCGCAGCACCTGCCCCGGTGGCGCCAGCGTATAGCGCGCCACCCAGTCCACCAGCTTGAGCAGTTCCTCGCTGAGCGGCGGCACCTCATAGGCCATGGCAATGTCGCGCAGCCGATTATGCGCCACCATGTCCTTGGGCGGTCCCCAGACTACGCCCGGCACCAGCCGCGGCCCCAGCGGCACCGACACGATCGAGCCGCGTTCCACCGCCATGCCCGCCGGCACGCGATAGCTATAGGGCCCCTCGACGGCCACAGTGACCATGACGGCGACGATGTCTGGACGGTGTTCCATTTGTGCCCGTTCTGTTCGCATCAGAACATAGGGCGCGCAAGTGATTCTGCCAAAGCCATGCCAGCCATTCCATGCTGGCTGGGAACCCTAGAAGCGGCCGCGCAGGCCCGCCGTGATTTCAGCACTGCGCAGCTCGGCGCCGCCGATATTGTCGTCCACGATGGTGCGCACGCCCGTTGTCGTATTGAAATACTCCGACTTGCCCCGCATCAGGAAGGCCTGGTCGTAGCGCGCCGCCACCACGAATTCGGCCAGCGGCCCCAACGCAAAGCCGAAATCAAGCCCCGCCGCAAATGTCGGCGCAGGCCTGAAATTGTCGACCACCAGCAGGTTACGCATCCAGTGATTGTCATTGGTCTGGGCCAGCACGGTCAGCCCGCCCCGCAGCATGCCGCCGACCCGCACATTGCCATAGGTCTGCTCGCCGTCGAAGCCCACAAAGATCTCAGGCAATTGCTGGCGATAGCTGATTGCGGGCGCGCCATCGGCGAAATTGCCAACCGTGTCGCGAAATTTGTTCGTGCTATAGATATAGGAGCCGCCATAGGCCGACCATTTGACGTCGGTGTATTTCACACCGGCCTGCACGCGCACCACCGCATCAGGATCATTGACCAGGTCATAGCCCACGTTTGCGGCGGCGGTGACATAGTGGTTGAGCATGGTGTCGGGGTGCTGCGAGCGATGCGTCCAGTCGTCGAAATTACTGGTGCGGATCAGCCAGTCATAATCTTCCATATAGCTTGAGCCAAAGCCCGCCACGCTGCCTTCTGCGCCCAGGCTGAACCCGCCACCGACATCCACCCCGATACTGCCGCGCAGCACGGGTGCGCGCGTCTGCCAGATCAGCTTGCTTAGAACGGCATCGCCGGTGAACACATATTCATTGCCTTCCAGATACATCGCGCCGACGCTGCCGTTGATGCGCACGCTGTCGTCTGGGCTGGAATAGGCATAGCTTTGCGCGGCGGTGCCCTGGCACAGGCCACACAGCAGGGTCAGCGCGAGCAGGCTGGCGGAAGCTTGTATAGACATGGCAAAGGGCTCCTCTGGATTTTTACCGTAGCCACAGCCAGTTAACGATGGGTTTACCATAAGGGACGAAAGTGACCCCATGGTCGATAGTGCCTTTGCCACCGATGCCGTCATCCGCAGCCATATCGATGCCTGGCAGCGCGAGCTGGGCTCGGTTCGGCGTCTGGCCGCCAATACGCTGGAAGCCTATGGCCGCGATCTCGATCAGTTCCTGACCTTTCTGGCCGGTCACACGGGTGGCCCGGTGACCCTTGTGACGCTCAAGCAGATGCGCGCCACCGACATTCGCGCCTTCATGGCCCTGCGCCGCAGCGAAAGCCTTGGCTCCCGCTCGCTGGCGCGCGCCCTTTCGGCCCTCAAGAGCTTCTTTCGCTTTCTTGAACGCGAAGACGTCATGGCCACCGAAGCGCTCAATGTCATCCGCACCCCCAAATTGCCGCGATCTCTGCCCAAGGCGCTGACAGTGCTTGAGGCCCGCGCCACCATTTCGACCACCGAAGAGCTCGAAGAGCGCCCCTGGGTCGCTGCCCGCGACATGGCGGTACTTTCACTGTGCTATGGTGCCGGGCTGCGTATCGCCGAAGCCCTCTCGCTCACCAACGGGGATCTTGAAACCCAGGTGCTGCGCGTCACCGGCAAGGGTGGCAAGGTCCGCATGGTGCCCCTGATCGACCCGGTGCGCAAAGCGATCGATCTTTATCTCGAGCTCTGCCCGTTCAAATCCTGGCCCGAGGAGCCGCTGTTCCGCGGCGTCAAGGGCGGCGTGCTCTCGCCCCGCCTGATCCAGCTGCGCGTGGCCCAGTTGCGCGGTGCGCTCGGCCTGCCGCCATCAGCCACCCCGCATGCCCTGCGGCATTCCTTTGCCACCCATCTGCTGGGCAAGGGCGGCGATCTGCGCGCCATCCAGGAACTGCTGGGCCATGCCAGCCTGTCCTCAACCCAGATCTATACCGCCGTCGATACCGAGCGCCTGCTCGACAGCTACCGCAACGCGCATCCGCGCGGCTGAGGCGCTCCCCGCCTGGCGCTCCAACCGAACCGATTCGCCGTTCCTGGACTTGTCAGCCCTTTGTGCCGGGCGTACCAGACGCTCATGCGCACACCTTCTAACCTGCTCATTCAGCTCAAGCTTACTGGCTCCCTTTGGGACCGGAACGCACGCTGACGTCCAGCTATTCGTTTCCCCGGTCCGCCTTCTGGCGCTCCGGTGACTGGCAAAGGCGGACCTGACAAGGACCCGCCGCCGATGACGACCACAACCAACCCGCCTGCCCCCACCGCCAGCGACCCCCTGGGCTACGCCTTTGCCGTTGCCGGCGCCGTGCTGTTTTCCACCAAGGGTATTTTCATCAAGCTCGCCTATGCCCACGGCGTCTCCACCGAGATGCTGCTCAGCCTGCGCATGCTGGTCGCCCTGCCGGTCTATCTGGTGATCCTGGTGACGTTGCTGCGCCGCGAGGAGAGCTTGCGCCGCCTGCTGACCCCCACCATTGTCCTCTCCAGCATGGCCGTGGGCATTCTGGGCTATTACATCGCCAGCTATCTCGATTTTCTGGGCCTCAATTTCCTCACCGCGCAGTATGAGCGGCTGGTTCTGTTCACCTATCCCTTCTTCGTGCTGCTGTTCGGGGTCTGGTTCTTTGGCGATCGCATGCTGTGGCCCGTGGTGCCGGCCATGCTGGTGTCCTATGCCGGGCTGCTGGTGATCTTTGGCTGGAACCTGGCCATCAATCCCGATGGCCTCTTGATCGGCACGCTGTTCGTGTTGGGTTCGGCCATCACCTTTGCGCTCTATCAGCACCTGGCCAAGCGGCAGATGCTGGTGATCGGGGCGGGCCTGTTCACCTGCATCGGCATGTCCACCGCTGCTGTTGTCGCCATTGCCCAGAATCTGATCATTGCCGGTCCTGCCAGCTATCTCACCCTGTCGCCGCCGATCTGGGGATACGGGCTCGCGCTTGGCGTTCTGGGCACGGTGCTGCCGTCGTTCCTGATGAATATGGGGATGGCCCGTATTGGCGCCCGCGCGACATCATCAACCGGTGCCTTCGGTCCTGTGGTGACCATCATCATTGCGGTCTGGATCCTGGGCGAGCCCTTTACGATCTACCACGCCATCGGTACCGCGCTGGTTCTGGCCGGCTCTGTGCTGTTCAGCCGCGCCGAACGGCGCGCCCGGCGTGCTACCGGCTAGCAAGCGAAAGGTCGATTCTTTGGCATCGGGGCTTTTGGCTGCCCTAAAGCCGCTCTAGTGTGCTTCCAGGATCGGCTGACTGTTTAGGGAAGGGACAATCGATGATTGCTTTCAAGACGATGCTGGCGTGTTCCGCGCTCGGCATAGCGCTGATGGCTGGCGGCATTGCTCCAGCACTGGCGCAGGACGCACCGGCGGCCCCCACGGCCACAGCGGGCGATACCGGAATCGACTTCGGTGACGACACCAGCCAGTGGGCCAATGACGGCGAGTGCGACGACCCGCGCTTTGCAGGCGCCGCTGCGGCCACCGAATTGCTCGAAGCCGACAATGGCCATGACGCCACCGACTGCCGCGCAGCCTATGAGGCGGGCACGGTGGCGCTCAAGGACGACACCAGCGGCGCTGCGCCGGCTGATACGGCGACTGCCACACTGCCCGATTTTGGTGATGACACCAGCGAATGGGCCAATGACGGCGAATGCGACGATCCGCGGTTCACCGGCCCCGGCTCGGCGACCGAATTGCTCGACGTCGACATGATGCACGATGCCACCGATTGCCGTACCGCTTTTGAAGACGGCAAGGTGACCCTGGCCGACCATAGCCCGACCACACCGCCGGCTGTCGCCCCCGGCAACGCCATGGATTCCCGCATCAACTTCGGCGACGATTCCGGCGAATGGGCCAATGACGGCGAATGCGATGATCCCGACTTCATCGGCACCGGCATGACGGCCAAGCCCTCGCCCGAGAGCCGCATGCGCGACGCCACCGATTGCAAGGCTGCTTTCGATCTGGGCACGGTCACGCTGCGCACTTCCGGCGCCGCTGGCGTTCCGGCCTTCGACTACGGCAGCGACACCAGCATCTATGCCAATGACGGCGAATGCGACGACCTGCGCTTCACCGGCCCGGGCACCGACAAAAAGCTGCTGCCCGAAGACATGATGGCTGATGCCAGCGATTGCCGCAGCCTTGAGGCCGACGGTCAGGTTACCATCCGCACCGTCTATACGCCCGAATATGCCGCTGGCGCTCCCTATGACAGCACCGGCATCGCCTTTGGCGACGACGACTCCAGCTATGCCAATGACGCCCAGTGCGACGACCCGCGCTTTGAGGGTCCCGGCACGGCCTCGGTCCTGCTCGACAGCGACAAGGACCATGACGCCACCGACTGCAGGAGCGGTTTTGAAGCCGGCACTGTGATCCTGCGCGACACCGCCAGCTGATGGGTCCAATCTAGCGCAAGTCCAGGCGGCGGGGATAACCTCGCCGCCTTTTTTGTGCCCGCTACCAGGCGCTGAACTTGCCCGGCTTGGCGACAGTGTCATTGGCGCAGTCGAAACTGCCGGCCTTGTCGGCCGCCTGCTGCGCCAATTCATTGGCCTTGCTGTTGGCCCGGGCATCGACATAGGCGATGTGGCAGGTATTGCCTTCCACCAATTGGGTCACCACCAGCACCTGGCCGCTGTTTTTCCCCGTCTCGGGGTCAGCCAGATGATAGCGCACAATGGTGGCCACCGGCATCCAGCGGCCCGAGGCATTGCTCAGCCGCCATTCCAGCTTTTCGCCCAGTTCGTTGAAAGGCCCGAAGGACTGTGCCGGCGGTTCCTTGTCGATATTGAAGCCATAGGCGATGGCAAACCGCAGATCGCCTTCGCTGACCCGCACCGGATAGCCCTTGTAGCCCGGGCAGGACCAGCTGGCCCCGAAATCATCGGCCTCGAGCACCAGGCAATCAGTCTCGAGCTTGAGGCTGGTATAGGCGCTGGTGAAGCCCGATTGCGCCAGCACTGGCGCGCCGGCTGCTGCCCACCCCAGGACCGAGAGCAGGAGCAGACGGCCCATGGTGAGATTGGCGCGGATCGGCATTGGCAACACTCCTCGAACTTATCCCTCATGATGCAGATCAATGTGCTGGCTTCAAGACCGTTGCATTGTGGCGGCACACAAGGAGATCACACCCATGTTCACCAGTCTTTTGATCGCCACCGACGGATCGGAACTGAGCAACAAGGCCCTGGGGGCCGGGCTCGACCTGGCCCGGCTGCATGGCGCCACGGTAACCATCATGACGGCAACCGACCCGGTGAGCACGGCCCTGGGTGCCGGCGGCTTTGGCGCCATTGACGCCGGACCCATTCTCGATCAGCTCGATGCCGCCTATGCCGCCCAGGCCAGCCAGGTGCTTTCGGCTGCCCGCGACATGGCCGACAAAGCCGGCATTGCGGTGCAGACACTGCATGTTGCCCGGCAGCGCGCGGCCGACGCCATCGTGCTGACGGCGTCCGAGCGCGGCTGCGACACCATCGTCATGGGCTCGCATGGCCGGCGCGGCATCG
>JAHJOS010000701.1 GCA_018820005.1 Alphaproteobacteria bacterium
AGATGGCCACCGGGGTCGACCCCGGATCGGGGCGCAGCCGCAGATCGGTGCGGAACACATAGCCAAAGGCCTGCCGCTCTTCCATCAGGCCGACCAGCTTCTGGACGATGCGCGAATAGATTTTGGTGGCTTCGCTGGGGTCGTTCAAGACGCCCTTGTCGGGATCGTAGAAGGCGACGATGTCGATGTCGGAAGAGTAGTTCAGCTCCTGGCCGCCGTGCTTGCCCAGAGCAAAGATGGCAAGGCCCGAATTGGCAGCGGTGGCCTGGCCGGGTGGCAGGGTCAGCAGGCCCTTGTTGGCAGCCTCGCGCAGCAAAAGATTGAGGGCGGCATTGAGGGCGGCGTCAGCCAGATCGGAAAGCGCTGCCGTTGCCTGTGCCGTGGTCCAGGCACCACCGGTCTCCGACAGCGCAGCCAACAGGGCCGTGCGCCCCTTGGCGATGCGCAGCACTGGCGCCAGTTCGGCCTCGTCGACGGCAACGCGGCCAGCGGCATCGACGGCCTCGATGATATCGATGAAAGCGCCATCGGCACTGTCGCCCAGGATCTCGAGCAGCCAGCCCAGATTGGCCTGTGCCAGTGCCAGCAGATAGGGCGCCACTTCGAGCAGCGGCCCGAGCGTGGGCAGCGCCGATTTGAGGGCGGCCTGTTGCTCATGGGCGAGCTCTGTCAGCCAGGCGTTGAGGCGCGGCGTCGCAATCTTGGGCAGAGCGTTGAGTTTGATAGCCATGCCATTGAGATAGCTTGACGCCGCGGGCCCGGCAAGGCCGCACACGCAGGCCGGACTGCTACGCTATTGCCCATCGGCCAGCCAGGCGTTGCTGGACTAGGACGCTGGCAGATCAATCACCGCCCGCACGCCGGGGGCATTGTCCTCGATGCGGAAGGTGCCGCCATGCAGGCGCGTCACGGCATCAACCAGCGACAGTCCGAGGCCAGACCCTGCCTCAGAGCGGCTCTTCTCCAGCCGGACAAAGCGTTCGAGCACGCGCTTGCGATCTTCAGCGGGGATGCCGGGACCGTTGTCGGCCACCTCGATCAGCACGCGCCCGTCGGCCTGGCGCAGGCCCACCGTGATCCGGCCCTGCCCTTCGCCCTCGGGCTTGGCGTATTTGACGGCGTTTTCGAGCAGGTTGACCATGGCCTGGCCGATCAGTTCGCGATTGCCGCGCAAGTGCACAGCGGGCGTGATGGCCGTTTCCACCACAATGCCCTCATCTTCGGCCACGGGGCTGTAGAGCTCGGCCAGATCAAGGACCACGGCGCTGACGTCGATGTCAGTCAGCGCGCCCGATGGCGCACCGGCCTCGACGCGAGCGATCATCAACAGGGCATTGAAGGTCTGGATCAGCCGGTCGCTCTCGGCGATGGTGGTGGCCAGCGCCTGCTTGCGGCTGTCGTCACTGGCGCCGTCGCGCAGGGCCGACTCGGCCTGGTTGCGCAGGCGGGTCAGCGGCGTCTTGAGATCATGGGCCACATTGTCGGTGACCTCCTTGAGGCCTTGCAGCAATTGCTCGATGCGGTCGAGCATGGCGTTAAGGTTGGTGGCGAGGCCATCGAACTCGTCATTGCGTTTGGTGACCGGAACGCGTTCGCTCAGGTTGCCCGACATGATCTTGGTGGAGGTATCGCGGATGGTATCGATGCGGCGCAGCACGCGGCGCGCGGTAATGCCCCCGGCGATAATCGAGAACAGCACGATGCCCAGCACGCCCAAGAGGAAGCTTTGCACGATAATGGCCGAGAAGCCGCGCCGTTCGACCACATCGCGACCGACGACCAGGCGCATGCCATTGCTCAGTTCCACTGAGCGCACCACGGCATAGCCGGAATTGCCGGGCCGGTCCGGCTTGCCCTCAATGGCGTCGGCCGTTTCGGCCAGGCTATCGGCGCGCTCATAGTTGAAACTATAGGTGCCGGGCTGGCGCAGCACTTCGACGGGGACGTCGGACACATTGCCGAGCAGGAACTGCCCCGCCGCATCGCCCAGATAGTAGACACCCGGGCCCGGCGCACGCGAGACGCGCTGCACCGCAATGGCCACGGCGCGAATGCCCTGATTGGTGTCTAGGCGCTGCAGCACCTGCACTTCGCGGTCGATGTCATTGGCCTGCTGGCGCTGGATGGAAACGCTGGACTGCCAGCCGATGTAGGCCAGCAGCAGAATGGCAAACAGCGAAAAGATCAGGATGAACGTTGCCGTCAGCCGGACCGTGGAGGTGCGCAGCAGTTGGGTGAAGCGACTCACGGCCTACTCGCGGATCATGTAGCCGGCGCCGCGCACCGTGTGCAGCAGCGGGCTGGCGTGGCCCTTGTCGATCTTGGAACGCAGCCGCGACATGTGCACGTCAATGACATTGGTCTGGGGGTCGAAATGATAGTCCCAGACATTTTCGAGCAGCATGGTGCGGGTCACCACCTTGCCGGCGTTCTTCATCAGATATTCGAGCAGGCGGAATTCGCGCGGCTGCAACAAAATGGTCTCGCCATCGCGCTCGACCTTGCGCGACAGGCGGTCAAGGCTGAGGCCTCCCACGGCATAGCTGGTGGCCGCTTCAGACGGGCTCGAGCGCCGCGCGAGCACTTCGACGCGGGCGAGCAGTTCGGTAAAGGCATAGGGTTTGGTCAGATAGTCATCGCCGCCGGCGCGCAGGCCGGTCACCCGGTCGTCCACTTCACCGAGAGCGGAAAGGATCAGTACAGGCGTCTTGTCGTCTTCGGCACGCAACGATTCCACGATCGAGAGGCCATCGCGACGGGGCAGCATGCGATCGACGATCAGCACGTCATAATCCATGCCCGAGGCCATGGCATAACCGGTTTCGCCATCGGCGGCGTGGTGGGTGATGTGCCCGGCCTCATCGAGAGCCTGCATCAGATAGCTTGCGGCTTCCCGATCATCCTCGATCAGCAAAATCTTCACCCGCGACACCCCCTGTTCCTGTTCAACGAAGATGACCCCGGAGCATGGCCCCGGGGTCACTGATTTTACTTGCTCAGCGGCAGGCCGACGAAGCGCGCTTCGCCATCGCGGCTGGCCTTGATCAGGGCCGTATTGAGCCCCTTGGCCTTGACCGCATCGATAGCCGCTTCGAACTCGTCGAGCGTGGTCACCGGCGTGTTGTTGACCTCAAGAATGGCGTCGCCAACGGCAAAGCCCTTCTGTGCAGCCGGCGATTCCGGATCCACGTCCTGGATCAGCAGGCCGCCATTGCCGTCACCATTGGGAACCAGCGTCAGGCCGACGCTGGACTTGCTGGGGAGCGGTGCGGGCGGAACCGGCTTTTCCTGGTTCTGGTCAGCGGCATCGGCAGCAGCCTCATTGAGGGTCTGCAGCTTGACCGAGAGCTTGGTCTCGGCACCATCGCGCCAGATGGTCAGCTCAACGGTGGACTCGGGGGCCTTGCCGGCAATGGTGCGACTGAGGTCGAGAGCGTCGTCGATCTGGTCGCCATCAACAGCGGTGATGATGTCGCCGGACTTGACGCCGGCAGCACCAGCCGGGCCGTCAGCTGCAGGTTCGCGCACGATGGCACCCTTGGCTGCGGTCAGGCCAACACCGTCGGCGATATCACGGGTCACGTCCTGGATGGACACGCCCAGATAGCCGCGGGTCACCGAGCCGCTGTCGATCAGCTGCTGCACGATGGTCTTGACGGTAGAGGCCGGGATGGCGAAGGCGATGCCGACGTTACCGCCGTTTGGCGAATAGATGGCGGTGTTGACGCCCACGACCTGGCCCTTGGTATTGAAGGCTGGACCGCCCGAGTTGCCGGTATTGACGGCCGCATCGATCTGCAGGAAATCGCCATAGTTGGAGCCGCCGATATTGCGGCCCGAACCAGAAATCACGCCAACGGTGACAGTGCCGCCCAGGCCAAAGGGATTGCCCACGGCCACGACCCAGTCGCCAATCCGGCTCGGCGTGTCTTCAAAGCTGACAAAGGGCAGGTCCGTGCCATCAATCTTGAGTACGGCCAGATCGGTCCGCTTGTCGGTGCCCACGATGGTGGCGACTTTTTCGGTGCCGTCGTCGAACACAACGGTAACCTTGGTGGCGTCTTCGACCACGTGATTGTTGGTGACGATGTAGCCGTCGCCCGAAATCACGAAGCCCGAGCCGGCAGCCATGTAGTGACGCGGCGCGGGGGCAGCACCGCCGCCGCCATTACCCTGCTGGCCGAACTGGTTGAAGAAGTCCTTGAAGGGATGCCCATCGGGCAGATCGGGGAAGTTGAAATCGAACTGGCCGTTGGGACCGCCGCCACGCTGGACGTTCTGGGCGCTCTCTTCGGCCTCCACCAGGATCGACACCACGGCGGGTTTGACGGCCTCAACCAGGTCGGCAAAGCCGGCGTGCGGCGCGGCTGCATCGGGAACGACAATCTGCGCGGCGTTCTGGACCTGCGCATTGGCAGCCTGGCCGGTGATGACATAGGCAGTGGAGACACCGCCGATACCAACCATCAGCGCCAGGGCTGATGCCCCGAGCCAGCGGCTGGTACGCTTGATAATGGACGAGCGCATGTAGTTATTTCTCCTTCGGCAAGCCCTCAACAGCTTGTCGGACTAGCTATGGAACACACCATCTTTCTGCGAGGTTGCGCGCACATTAAGGTTTGGCAATGTAGCGGGCAAGATTGCGGCGAACCGCGACGGGCTAGGCGCCCGGGTTCTCATCCAGGCTGGCGAGCGCGGCACGTTCTTCGGCGCTGAGCACGACATCATCGTCACGCCGGCGGCGCCGACCGAGCAGCCAGAGCGTTGCCAGACCCCCGCCCAACAGCGTGGGTGCGGCGATCCAGAGCAATAGCGTGTGATTGTTGACGCGCGGATTGAGCAGCACGAACTCGCCATAGCGATCGACAAGGAACTGTCGCACGGCTTCGTCGCTGTCGCCTGCCACCAACCGTTCGCGCACCAGAACGCGCAGATCGCGCGCCAGATCGGCATCGCTGTCGTCGATGGACTGATTCTGGCAGACGAGGCACCGCAGCCCCTCGGAAATCGCGCGGGCGCGGCTTTCGAGCGCTGGATCTGACAGAACTTCGTCGGGGCTGACGGCCATGGTGGCGCCGCTGGCCAAAAGCCCCATGGCCAGTACAAGCGCGCGCAACCGGCTCATTAGGCAGGCTCGCTGGCCAGCTTGGCGGCGCGTCGCGGCGCCCCGACCCGCACCCGCCGATCGGTCAGCGAGATCACGCCGGCCAATGCCATCAGGATGGCGCCAAACCAGATCAGGGTGATGTAGGGCTTGTGCCAGATGCGGACCACATGGGTGTCATTGAGCGGTTCGCCGAGCTGCAAATAGAGCTGGGAAAAGCCATAGGTCTCGATGGCCGCCTCGGTTGTGGGCATGCCGGTGGCCACATAAGTGCGCCGATCGGCCAGGGTCTGGCGCGTACTGCCGCCGGGCGCGGTGATGGTGAAGCGGGCCTCGTCGGCCATGTAGTTGGGGCCAGGCTGCTGGCCGAAACTGTCAAAGTCGATGGTATAGCCGGAGAGCTCGGCGGTTTCGCCGGGATTGAGCGTGGTCACCAGCTCGGTCTCCCAGGCTGTCGTTGCCACAATGCCCAATACGGTTACGCCCATGCCGAAATGGGCCAGAGCCGTCGACCACACTGTGCGCGGCAGGCCAACCAGACGGCGAATGCTCTCGCCCAGCGGCATGCGACCAATCCTGCTGCGCTCGACCAGTTCGGCAAAGGCGCCAAAGGCGACCCAGAAGCCAAGCAGCAGGCCCAGCGGCGCCAGCGAAATAGACACCCCGCCCAGCGCCGAAATCAGGATGGTGCAAAAGATCGCCAGCGCTGCCGCGCCGATCAGGCGCTGGGCCGCGCCCACCACATCAGCCCGCTTCCAGGCCAGCAGCGGCCCAAATGGCAGCACCAGCAGCAATGGCGCCATCAGGGCACCAAAGGTGAGATTGAAGAAGGGGGCGCCCACTGAAATGGAGGTGCCCACCAGCGCATCGAGCAGCAGCGGATAAAGCGTGCCCACCAGCACCGCCCCAACGGCGGTGGCGAGGAACAGATTGTTGATGATCAGCGCGCCTTCGCGGCTGACCGGGGCAAACAGCCCACCCTGACGCAGTGTCGACGCCCGCATGGCGAACAGGAAAAACGCGCCGCCGATCACCAGCGCCAGCAGGGCCAGAATGACCAGGCCGCGCGTGGGATCGCTGGCAAAGGTATGCACCGACGTGAGGATGCCCGAGCGCACCAGGAACGTGCCCAGCAGCGACAGCGAGAAGGTGATGATGGACAAAAAGATCGTCCAGATCTTGAGCGCATTGCGCTTTTCCATGACCAGCGCGGAATGCAGCAGCGCCGTGCCGGCCAGCCAGGGCATGAAGCTGGCGTTTTCGACGGGGTCCCAGAACCACCAGCCGCCCCAGCCCAGCTCATAATAGGCCCAGTACGAGCCCATCGCGATGCCCAGAGTGAGAAACACCCAGCTCAGCAGGGTCCAGGGCCGTACCCAGCGTGCCCAGGACTGGTCGATCCGCCCCGAAATCAGCGCCGCAATGGCAAAGGAAAAGCAGATCGAAAAGCCGACATAGCCGGCGTAGAGCAGCGGCGGATGGATGGCGAGGCCAATATCCTGCAGCACTGGATTGAGGTCATTGCCTTCGAGCGGCGCCGGAAAGACGCGCAGGAACGGATTGGACGTGAAAATGGTGAAGCCGGTGAAGGCTGCCGTCAGCAGGCTCTGCGTCGCCAGCACCAGCGTCAGCAGGTCGCTCGGCAGGCGTCGACCGAAGGCGGCAACCATGGCACCAAAGGTGACGAGGATGAAGATCCACAGCACCATGGAGCCTTCATGATTGCCCCAGACGCCGGAGATCTTGAAGATCAGCGGCTTGAGCGAATGAGAATTGTTGACTGCCAGCAGCAGCGAAAAATCGGAGGTGACGAAAGCCTGGATCAGCGCCAGAAAGGCGATGGCAACCAGCACGAACTGCAGGATGGCTGCCTGGCTGAGCACCATGGCAATGCGCTGGCCGCTGCGCCAGTAAGCATAGCCGCCGATCGTACCCAGCGTGGCGATGGCAAAAGCAAGGATGAGGGCGAAATGTCCGAGTTCAATACTCACTTGCTTGCCGGCTCCCGCCATTCGCCGCTCGCCTTGAGCGCATCAACGACTTCCTTGGGAATGTAGTTTTCATCATGCTTGGCCAGAACGTTGGTGGCCGTGAACTGACCATCGGGGCCCATGGCGCCCTCGGTCACCACGCCCTGCCCCTCGCGGAACAGGTCAGGCAGCAGGCCGGTATAATGCACGGTGATGCTGTGGGCCCCGTCGGTGACCACAAAGCTGTTTTCCTGGTCCTGCCGCACCCAGCTGTCCGCCTCGACCAGGCCACCGAGCCGGATGGCCTGCCCTGCCGGCACGTTGCGCGCGATCACATCGGAGGGGGCATAGAAGAAGACGATCTGGTCACGCAGGGCCACCAGCACCAGCGTGGTGGCCAGCGCCAGCACCAGGCCCAGCGCGGCGATAACCGCCAGCCGCTTCTGCTTGCGGGACCAGCCCTTCTTGCGTGCGCTCGCAGTCATGGTCATGGCGTTGCTCCCTTGATGGTCAGGCCCGCGCCAAGCGCCAGGCTGTCGAGATCGCCGCGGTCAAAAGCCTGCGGATAGGCCGTCACCGCGCTGTCGAAGGCGGCCTGTGCTTTGGCCGTGTCACCCAGCACCAGATAGGCACGCACCAATTGCGTCCATTCGGCGACGCTTCCGCCATTCTCGGCCAGTCGGGCGGCAAGGCCGGACACCATCTGGCCGATCATTTCGGCATCGGGACCAGAGGTCGGCACGGCGCCCTGCCCGGGGTCAACGCCATCGTTCTGGGCGACGACCAGCCCCTGCTGGGCGGCCGGGAGCCAGGCCTCGTCGCCCTTGGAGAGCGCCAGAACGTCATTCCAGGCGGCGATAGCGGCAGGATAGTCACCGCGCCGCGTCAGCTCGGCCGCCAGATAAAGGCGCGAGCGAACATGGAGGGGGTCGCTTGCCGCAGCGGCGCGCAGCAGGTCCATGGCCTCAGGAGAGCCGGCGTCGGGCGTAGCAAACAGCAGCGACTGGGCCAGCCGGGTCTGCAGGTCCGGCGTCGCGCCGTCCAGCGCAATGATGCGCCGATAGGCCTCGGCGGCATCGTCATAGCGACCCAGTTCAAGATAGGCAGGCGCAATCACCGTCCAACCGCGCAGATCGTCCGGATTGGCCGCCAATGCCTTTTCGATGCTGGAGATCGCCGATTCGAGATCAACCGATTGCGCGGCAGCCTCCGGGCGATCCGCCAATGGCTGGCTGGGCATCTCGGGATGACCCAGCATGGCATAGAGTACCAGCGCCAGGACGGCCGTGGCGGCCAGGCCGCCCAGCAGCGGAACCCGTCCAAGCTCGCCACGCGCCCGCCTGGTCCTGGTTGCCTCCGCGTTGTGGCGCAGGATTTCGCGCGCGAGTTCGCCCCGCGCGGCCTCCGCATCGCCCTCGCCGAGCTTGCCTGCGGCGACGTCAGCGTCAATCCCTGACAAAACAAGCCTAAAATGGCTGTTGGCATCGTCCAATTCGGGTGCTGCTGCGTTGACCAGCCGCGGACCAGCCGCGTAAAAAAGTGCAACGCAGGCAATGGCAGTTACGGCAATGGCAATTAACCAGAAGATCATGGGCCAACAATGCTTGACGCCGGCACGCGGCTACGTGGGTCCCTGTATAAGCGCCCCGTCGCGAAAAACCACAAAAACACGGAACCTTGAGCCGGACGCATTGCCACAGGCAGTCGCCACCGCATGACAGAGACCCGCGTCGACTTTGCCATCGTGGGCGCGACGCCTCAGGCCATGCTGGTGGCCGGACTGCTGGCGGGCACGCACGGCCGCTCGGTCGTCCTACAGGGCGAAACCCATGCCGGCCACCGCCTGGCCCGCAATTTTGATCTGTCGATCGGGCCGATCACGCGACCGCAGAGCTGGGCCCTGCTCGGCCAGAGCGTTGCGGATGTGCATCGGCTGGCCACCAAGATCGGCAAACGAGCTGCAGTGACGCGGCTTGATCCGCTGCTGGTGGCGCGCACCGATGCGAGCGTGCAGGCGCTGGGCCATATCCAGCACATGGCTGCCGGCTTCGGCCTGGCGGCAGAGCCGTTTCGGGGCACGGGGCTGGTGAAGGGCGATACGGGGCTGGTGTTGCGCGACGCGGTCATGCTGCAGTTCGGCGCAGCCGATGCAGCAATCGACAGCTGGCTTGGCGCACAGGGCGTGCGGCGGCTCGCAACCGGCGAGCAGTTCGCCATCCACGCCGATGGCAGTGCGACGCTGGCGCTTGAGGCCGAGACCATCGTGGCCGCACAGACTATTCTGGCAGACGATGCCGCGCTGATCGAGCATATGAGTGGCCACGACTGGCCCGAGCTGCTCAAGCGCCAGGTCGCAAGCACCGTGATGACCGGCCCGGTGCCGACGCTGGCCGCACCGCTGCTGCATGATCTGGACACCGCACTGTGGGTGCAGCAGCAGGCCGGGCGCAGCCTGATCGCCCATGGCCCGGGATCCGTCGGGGCAGTCTGTCGGGCCCTGGCCGGGCTGGTGGGCGAGGAACGGCGTTTCGAACAGGCGGGGCAGTCCGAATATACAAATGTCGTCACCGAGGATGGCGCGCCCGCCGTTGGTCGCTGGCAGGGCACGGGCCCCGATGTCCTGGCCGGCTTTGGCAGCATCGGAGCCTTTGTGGCGCCGGCCATTGCGCGCTGGCTTTGCGGCGCAGCAACAGCGGACGAAAATGCCTGGATGGCAGCACGGCTGGTCAACCGCAATCCGGGCGACGGGGCGATTGCCGAATGGGGCGCCCTGTCATGAAGGGCCAGCCCGCTCGCCTCGACGCCGCAACTGCCGGACCGCTCAGCGGCGCCGCTATTGATCGCTCCCGGCCGCTGCAGTTCCGGCTCGATGGCCGCACCATTGCCGGCTTTGTCGGCGATACT
>JAHJOS010000702.1 GCA_018820005.1 Alphaproteobacteria bacterium
ACCACGCCCGCGATGGCCCGCAGTTAGCATGGCGCGGGCCCAGTGCCAACGGATTTGCCGCCACGCGGACAGCCCAAGGTGCCGCGCGACCGAGGGGCGGCGCGGGGACACTGTATCGGGCGGCCATTGAGCCCAATAGCTTAGATAGAGCGACACAAGGACCGCCCGTCACGATCCGGTTTAACAGGGTCGGGCCAGGCACGCTGTGTCGCAAGCGGAGCTGCCCAATGTCATCCCTGCTGAATGGGCGCCCCCATCTCCGGTCTCCCCACCCGACCAGCCATCGAACATAGCCCTCATGGCCTTGTGCTTCAAATCACACCACCGGCGTGATTTGCCCTACGGGACGGCTCCAGGCCGTGAAAGGGGAGAAGCGGCACCGTCGGGAGGCTTGGCCTGCGCCGACAGTTTTCAGCGCGCCATATTCCGCCGCGGCACGAGTACATTTGGACAGTACAATTGGCCACAAAATTAACCACCTCGCCGTTTCCATGCTGACTGAAAGCGCTGGTTAATGCCGCGGGGTTCTACTTGCTCTCCATAAGTACGAGGAGCGCGGGTAATGGGATCAAGTTTGGTCAGACGTTCCCAATGGGACACCCTGCTGTTTGCCATTGTTGTGGGCGTGGTTGTGTCCGTCCTGGCGTGGTTCGGTATCGAGCTGACACGCAACAGCGGAAGGATAGCCTCGATCTGGCTTCCCAACGCTGTCCTGCTGGCAGCCATTCTGAGACGACCCGTCGATAATTGGTGGCTGATACTGCTGCTGGGCGGCGTCGGCAATTTGCTGGCGAACCTGCAAAGTGGCGACAGCCTTCTGCTCGGCTTGCTTCTGACCGCCTGTAACATTGCAGAGGTGACGATTGCTGCCGCCTGTGTGCTGCGCTTTTCGAACAGCCTGGATTTTCGACGCGGCAAACCCATGTTCGTACTGATCCTGTGCTGCGCGGTTCCAGCGGCCCTCAGCTCCTCGACATTGGCGTCATTCACGCTTGCACTGGGTACGGGTGCCGACTTCCTGAGCGTTTTTGCGACCTGGTATCCGGCAGATACCCTTGGCCTGATCGCCTTGACCCCATTGCTTCTTGTCCTTGATCGCGATGATCTCGCCGATCTGGCACATCCGGCGGTCATCAAGAAGCTTGTGGTAGTCGTGGCGGTCATTGCCGTGGCTGCGGGAGCGATCTTCCTGCAAAAATCCATGCCCCTCCTCTTCCTTGCCTTCCCGGCATTGCTGCTGGCAACCTGGTTGCTCGGTTACATCGGCGGCGCGATTGCAGTTGCGGCAATATCGATTGCTGCCTTCGTCGCCACGCTGAATCATCTTGGGCCGATAAGCCTGATGCATCAGGACATCCATTCGCAGATCCTTGCCCTCCAGCTGTTCACTGCGACAGCGGCACTGACCAGCATCGCGTCGGCGTCCGTGCTGTTTGAAGTATCGACCCTTCGGGCCGCGCTGGCCCAAGCACCGGACTTTTTCTACGTCAAGAACCGGCGCAGCGAGTTCATCGCCGTCAATCAGCGCGTCGCGGCAATCGCCCAACAGGAGTCAGTTGGCAGCATGATCGGCAAGACCGATTTTGACGTCGTGGCGCATGACCGCGCCGACGTCCTTTATGCCGACGACCAGATGGTCATGAATTCCGGCTTTCCGCTACAGGACAAGATCGAGCCCATTGTCGATGATGCCGGGGTGTCCAACTGGTACGAGACGACAAAGGTCCCCCTCAAGTCCCTGACGGGTCGCGTTATCGGCATGGCAGGCACAACCAAGAACATTACAAGGCGCAAGGAACTCGAGGAGTCAGCCGAACGAGCCCGAGACGAACTCGCGGTGGTGCTGCGGGAAATGTCGGACGGCATCGCGGTCGTTAATGGACAGGGTTACATCGTGTTCTGCAACCAACAGTACCAGTTGCAGTTTCCGTTGACCGGTTCAATGCGCGTCAAGGGCGCCTATCTGCCAAAGATAATGCAGGCGGCCAAGGATCTCGGCGAGCAGCCCTACCTTGACCCCGCTGAATCAATGAACAGGCTCAAGACCGGCAGGGACCACGAAATCTACCTCTCCAATGGAAGTGTGCTGCAGGCGCGAAGCACCCCGGCCTCCAAGGGCGGCTGGGTGGTTGTGACCTCCGATATCACCAGCATCAAGAACGCCGAAATCGAGCTTCGCGCGATGACCAACCGGCTTGAAGTCCTGGCGACCACGGACGGCCTTACCGGCCTGGCCAATCGTCGGACAATGGATGAACGCCTGGAAATGGAAGTGGCGCGGGCTCGCCGCACACGAGCCCCCATAGCGATCGTCATGGTGGACATCGATCACTTCAAAAATTTCAACGATACTTACGGGCATCAGGCAGGCGACAATTGCCTCAGGTCCGTTGCGGCGGCGCTTCAGACGGGCCTCAAGCGTCCTGGCGACTTTGTCGCTCGCTATGGCGGAGAGGAGTTCTGCATCATCCTCCCCGACACCGACGAAGCAGGCGCCTTTGTCCTCGCCGAGCAGTTGCGCCTGGCCGTGCGGGAACTCAAAATTGCCAACACGGGATCGGAATTGGGTGTTGTGACTATCAGCTGTGGCGTCAGCTGTCTGGTCGAAGGCAGCTCTGCCAGAACCCTGCCAGAGCTTATTTCCCGCGCGGACCAATCTCTTTACGTCTCGAAGCGATTGGGCAGAGACCGCGTGACAGGTTGGAGCTTCGCAAGTTCTGAGGCGCTTCAGGACAAGCTGTCGGCTGCCGCGGTACATCACTAGCCACGGCCTGGCATTTGCGCCGACCTCCCCCTAGAGGGGGAGGCGGAGTTCAGTAGGTGTGCTTAGTCCGTGCCGCCAGAGATCGGTGCCACGTAAGCGACGTCCAGATCCCAGGGGAAGAAAATCCAGGTGTCCTGGCTGACTTCAGTGATAAACGTATCCACCATCTCGCGGCCCTTGGGCTTGGCGTAGACCGTGGCGAAATGCGCGCCGGGGAGCATGTCGCGGACGACGCGGGCGGTGGAGCCGGTGTCGACCAGATCGTCGACAATCAGCACCTTGGCGCCGTTCTTGGCGAGATCGAGCACGGACTGGCTGATCTCCTTGAGCACGCGGATGCCGCCCTGGTTCTGGTGGTCATAGCTCTTGACGGCCACGGTCTCGACAGTGCGGATATTGAGCTCGCGCGCCACGATGGCGGCGGGAACGAGCCCGCCGCGGGCGATAGCCACCACGGCGTCGAAGGGACCGAGGCCGGCCAGGCGCCAGGCCAGCGCACGGCTGTCGCGATGGAACTGGTCCCAGGTCACCGGGAACGACTTCTGGTTGGGATCGCTCAAAACACTTCTCCTGCACCGGCGCCGTGCGCCCGGTTGAATTTGGAAGGCCGTTGTTTAGCAAAGCGCGGGCGATACGCCAATTGGCATCACGCATTTTGCGGAGATGGCCTGCGCTCAATAGGCCTCGTCTTCGGACAGTTCGATATTGGCGGCACGATGGGCCTCGCCAACCATGGCGCGCACCTTGCCGGCGGCTTCCTCAAGGCGAACGGGATCGGACGAGCGCAGCACCAGCTCGGTCATCACCCGATGTTTGCCCATCTGCGGATAGCTGCCCATCTTGACGTCTGGGTATTCAGCCTGCAGCGCGCCCAAGGGGCCACCGATGGTCCCCTCGCCCACCGCAGCCTTGACGGTGACAGACATCACCTTTTTGCCTGTGCGCAACGTGGGCAGGATGGCTTCGAGCATGGCGCGCATGATGAGCGGCACGCCGGCCATCACATGCACATTGCCAATGCGGAAACCCGGCGCCGCGCTGACCGAATTCACGATGAGATCGGCGCCCTCGGGAATGCGGGCCATGCGCAGGCGAGCCTCATTGACCTCGGTGCCGGTCTGGCGCCAGCGCGCCTCGAGCATCTCGCGGGCCTGCGCATTGATGGGCAGGGCGACGCCAAAGGCCTTGGCCACGGCATCGGCAGTGATGTCATCATGCGTCGGGCCGATGCCGCCGGTGGTGAACACATAGGTATAGCGGGTGCGCACGGCATTGATTGCCGCAACGATATCGTCGGTTTCGTCGCTGACTACGCGCACTTCCTTGGGCTCTATGCCCAGATCGGTACAGAAATCGGCGGTAGCGCCGATATTGACGTCCTTGGTGCGGCCCGAGAGGATTTCGTCCCCGATCACGATCAGGGCGGCAGTGACGGGGGCTGGGCTGGACATGGCGGTTTTCCGGGACAAGGGTAGGCGTCAGACATGCCCCTGTGCGATAAGCGCGTCAAGCGTGCGTCTTGGCCTTCCCATCACGCTGCTGTGCGCCTATTTTCGAGGCAGCAACCGGAGTTTTTGATGATTACCTTTGTCGACGCCCCCGCCAAGGCCCGCCGCACCGCCGGCGTGATCCCGCTGCATGGCGCGGAAGGCTTTGAGGGCATGCGCAAGGCCGGCGCACTGGCGGCGCGGGCGCTCGATATCCTGACCGAATATGTCGAGCCGGGCGTGCCGACCTCGACGATCGACAAAATCGCCTATGAATTCGCCCGCGACAATGGCGCCGTGCCGGCGACGATTTTTTACAAGGGCTATCGGCACTCGCTGTGCACCTCGATCAACCATGTGGTGTGTCACGGCATACCCGACGAGCGGTCGTTGCGCGAGGGCGATATCGTCAATATCGATCTGACGTTGGTGGTTGACGGCTGGCATGGCGATACCAGCCGCATGTATCCGGTCGGCGAAATCTCCCGCAAGGCTGAGCGGCTCATCGAGATTACCTATGCCAGCCTTGAGGCGGGCATAGCGGCGGCCAAGCCCGGCAATACCACGGGGGATATCGGCGCGGCGATCCAGACTCTGGCCGAGGCCGAGCGCATGAGCGTGGTGCGCGATTTCGTCGGCCATGGGCTGGGAAAACTGTTCCATGACGAGCCCAATATTTTGCACTTCGGCCGCCCCGGCACGGGCGTGCCGCTCAAGCCGGGCATGATCTTTACCATCGAGCCGATGATCAATCTGGGGCGCCCGGATGTCAAAATCCTCTCCGATGGCTGGACGGCGGTGACGCGCGACCGCACGCTCTCGGCGCAGTGCGAGCATTCCATCGGCATCACCGAGACGGGCTGCGAGATCTTTACGCTGTCGCCCGGCGGCCTGTTCAACCCCATGGCAACACGGACTGCCTGATGAGCGACCGGCCCGACGCATTCGACGAGGCCGGTTTTGATGCCAAGCCGGTTGCGGCCGACGACCATGCCGGCCACCGCCGCCGGGTGCGCGAGCGCTTCCTCAAGGTGGGCGGCGATGCGCTCGAAGACTACGAACTGCTCGAACTGGCGCTGCAGCTGGTGATCCCCCGCCGCGATACCAAGGCACTGGCCAAGGCGCTGCTGCGCGAATTCGGCTCGTTCTCGGGCGTGTTCAACGCCAGCGAGGCCCGGCTGGGCACCATCAAGGGGCTGGGCGACACCACCATTGCCCATCTCAAGGTGATCCAGGCGGTGGCCGCCCGCTTCGGCCGCGACAGGATTGACTCCCAGCAGCCCATTTTATCGTCGTGGAGCCAGCTGATCGACTATTGCACCAGCCAGATGGCCTATCAGTCCATCGAGCAGTTCCGCATCCTGTTCCTCGACAAGAAGAACCGGCTGATTGCCGATGAAGTGCAGCAGACCGGCACGGTGGACCATACCCCGGTCTATCCGCGCGAGGTGATCCGGCGCTCGCTCGAGCTATCGGCCACGGCGCTGATCCTGGTACACAACCACCCCTCGGGCGATCCGGCGCCGTCATCTGCAGATGTACGCATGACCAAGGAAATCGCCGACGTGGCCAAGCCGCTGGGCATTACGCTGCACGATCACATCATCATCGGCAAATCGAGCCACACCTCGCTGCGTGGCCTCAAGCTGATCTGAAAGTCAGTCTTCTACCGGCGCCGCCGGGGCGGCGTTTCGGCGGCGCAGGCGCTCAAGAACCTGTCGCAGCGAGCGGACCGCCGACTTCAGCTGTGGGTTGGCCTTGATGCGCGCGCGCGTGCGCTGGAACGCCTGATGGGCCGCGACGATCAACTGCCCCTGCGCATTCAGGCCGATGTAGTGCTGCTGCAGCGGGATCTGCTCATTGCACCAATGGCGCTTTTCATCGGTATAGCCGCTGCCCATGTCGAATACGCTCGTGCCGCTGTCGAACACGGTCTGCATGACGTTGAGCAGGCATTGCTTGCCGGGTGAACCGTTCTGGATCGCCGGATCATCGCTCATCGAGGAGATCAGGCAGAACATGCGATCGCCATGCACGATATTGTAACGCACCGCGACAATGGCGCCATCGAGGCGCAGCACATGCAGCCTGACATCGACGCCTGAGCCGGCCCGGGCCAGATCCTGGTAAAAGCCGATCAGCCCATCGAGCACAAAGGTATCGCGGATGCCCATGGCCTTGAAGCGCGCCGAGCGTTGCGCGAACATGGTGGCGATGGCTGCCTCGGTATCGCCACCGCTGCCGATTTCTTCGAAACTGACCGCGCCCATGGCGCTCAGCCGGTCTCCCTGCTGCCGGTCATGCTTGCGGCGGGACTTGCAGCGCTGCAGCCGGTCGCATTCGGTCCAGCTTGGATAGCGCGAACGGTAGAGCGTTTCGACGGCAAGGGTTGTGCCCAGCTCGTCGAACAACCCCGCCTGCCCGCCCGCTTCGGTGGGAATGGAGCGCAGGTAGACCACGTCGCCGCCACTCAGGCAGCCCGTCATCGCGGCCCAGAGCGCACGGCGGCCCGCAGCGCCCAGGCCAGCCAGGCGCGCATAATCGGCAACCGGCGCATAGCAGCCGGCGTGAGCACCAGGAAACCAGGTGAAAATTGGCAACCCGAACACGCGCTTGCGATGCAGCGGCAGCAGGGCGACGGGCACCCCGTCCACCGAGCCGACGATATAGCGCTGCTGGCTCGGCGCGATTCTGCGATCACGCACCCAGGCGGCGATGAAGTCATAGCTCTGGCCGGGCGACTCGATAGCACCAGCTGAAAGCACCCGCCAGATCGCCTCGACATCCTCGATCCGCTCGCTCACGGTCACAGTCACCGGCGCAGGTGCAACCTGCGTCCGTGGCGGCGTGTCGACGGCATCTATGGTGTCCAGAGGACCCTGGTTGAGCGCTGCGTGCATGAGTACCCCAATCGCGGGCACTATGTCGCGGCCATGTAAACCAGATGTGAACAGCCGTCAGACCGACAAATCCTTCACCCACAAGGGTTAAGCGGATATTGCCGCAGCAGTGCAATTTGGTCAGCCGAAGCTGGCCAAGCCTGGAAAGGTCTCGAGGAACCAGTAGGAAAGCCGGGTGAAATTGCCGGTGAGGAACAAGACGCCGGTGACCACCAGCAGAACACCCATCACCCGCTCGACGGTGTGCAGATGCTTTTTGAACCCCTGGAAGAACGCCAGGAACGGGCCGATGGCAATGCCGGCCAGAAAGAAGGGCACGCCCAGGCCTAGGGAATAGAGGCCGAGCAGCCCCGCGCCTTCCCAGGCCGTGCCCTTGCTGGCGGCCACCGACAGCACGGCGGCCAGCACAGGGCCGATGCACGGCGTCCAGCCAATGGCAAATGCCAGGCCCAACAGGAACCCACCCAACGGCCCGCTGGCAACACCGGGACCCTGGTGGCGGATCTGCCGATCGAGCAGGCTGATGCGGTAGACGCCGATGAAATGCAGGCCCATCGCGATAATCAGCAGGCCTGCGACTGGCGTCAGAATCGGCAGCGCCTGGCGGAAGGCTTGCCCAAAGGCCGTCGCCGTTGCGCCCAGCGCAACGAAAACCACGGTAAAGCCGAGGATGAAAAACAGCGAGATAAAGGCCACGCGGCGCTGCAGCACGCCTGCCGTGGTGCCCTCGTCGCGCAGCTGGTCAAAGCTGGCGCCACTCATATAGGTGAGATAGGGCGGCACCAGCGGCAGCACGCAGGGACTGAGAAAGCTCAGCACGCCCGCGCCGAACACCAGTGGCAGTGAGAATTCCAAACCGATACGCTCCCGTTGCCGGGCTGTTCTAGCGCACAATGGCACCAAAGCAATCGCGTCCGGTGTCGCATCGCGCGGTTGTGAGCCCGGCCGCGCGACCTGACACTTCCGTCCCAGCTATAACTGGGGAGGACAAGGGGCTTGTTTCAAGCCCCCCTGCTGCGCGTAGTTTGCCGGCTGTCCAATCGCACGGAGAGCCCCATGCCCACGCCACTCGGTCCCGACGCCGGCCCCTTCTACCATGGCACCCGCGCCGCCCTGCAACCAGGCGATAGCCTACACCCCGGGCGCCGCTCCAACTTCAGCGCGCAGCAGGTCTCGTCCTGGATTTATTTCGCCGCCACGCTGGAAGCGGCCATCTGGGGGGCAGAACTGGCCAGCGGCACGGAGCCTGGCCGCATCTATGTCGTCGAACCCACCGGGCCGTTCTTTGACGATCCCAATCTCACCGACAAGAAATTCCCCGGCAATCCCACCCGGTCCTATCGCTCCAGCCAACCCCTGCGCATCGTGGGGGAAATCACGCAGTGGCAGGGCCATGCGCCCGAACAGCTTGCGGCGATGAAACAGAGCGTGGCGCGGCTGCGCGCGGCGGGCGTTGAACCAATCGACTAGAACCGAGAACTAGCTGCGTGCCGAGGCCCTTGCGGCGTCGCGCACGCGGCTCCAGCCCTTCTGGCACCAATTGGCAAACTGGGTCAGCGCGCCCGGTGCCGGGTCCTGGTAATTGGCCAGCAACCGCTCGGCGAGCGCATAGCCCTCGGCGACGATTTCCCGCAGGTGGCGGCGCTCTTCCAGTGTCATACCGATGGATGGAACGCGCATGCCGGCCTCCGCGAATGGTTTACCAAACCTTAACGCGCTACAGCCAATGAGTCTGCGGCCAGTTCCGCATATGGTTTACGGCTGCGCCTGCGCACCAGCCGACCAGGCCTTCGATTGAGGTTGAGAGCGGGCCCTAGCCGCCCTCGACCCTTGCCCTTTGCCCCTTTCCCGCCCTATAGCACCCAGACCCCTCCCGGCTGAGGTGCCTTGTTCATGACGACCCGCCCGATCCGCATCGCTCCTTCGATCCTGTCCGCCGACTTTTCGCGCCTTGGCGCCGAAGTGGCGGCCATTGCAGAAGCGGGGGCCGACTATATCCATGTCGACATCATGGATGGCCACTTCGTGCCCAATATCACCTTTGGCGCCCAGGTCATGGCCTCGGTGCGGGCGATCACCACCCTGCCCTTTGACGTGCATCTGATGATCGCCCCGGTAGATCCCTATATTGCCGGCTTCGCCAAGGCCGGCGCCGATATTATCACCGTCCATGCCGAAGCGGGCGTGCACCTGCACCGATCGATCCAGTTGATCAAGGCCGAGGGCAAGAAGGCCGGCGTTGCCATCAATCCGGCGACGCCCGTATCGGTGCTCGAACACGTCATTGCCGATGTCGATCTGGTTCTGGTCATGTCGGTCAATCCCGGCTTTGGCGGCCAGAGCTTTATCCCGCAGAGCCTGACCAAACTACGCCAGGCCCGTGCCATGATCGGCGACCGCCCCATCGACCTCGAGGTTGATGGCGGCATCACGCCCGACAATGCCCGTGCGGTGGCGGAAGCCGGCGCCAATGTGTTTGTTGCCGGCTCTTCCATATATGGCGGCAACGACCCGGCCACCTATGCCCCCCGTATTGCCGCCATCCGCGCCGCCGCCTCGACGCGTCTGGCCTGAATCACCATCTGAACCGGAAAGCCCAAGCCCATGATCCCGCGCTACTCTCGCCCCGAAATGGTCTCCATCTGGTCGGCCGAGACCCGGTTTGCCATCTGGTTCGAGATCGAGGCGCATGCCACCACCAAGCTGGCCGAACTGGGCGTTGTACCCAAAGAGAGCGCCCAGAACATCTGGGACGTGATGAATGCCCGCAAGG
>JAHJOS010000703.1 GCA_018820005.1 Alphaproteobacteria bacterium
ACCCTGTTCCCGACCCGCAAACCCGCCGACCATTACGACGTCAAGGCCGCGGTCACCGCCAACCTGCGCGAGCCGGGCCGCATGGATGCCCTCATGGCGATGCTCTCCCTCTCCAAGGCCGACACCGCCGCCATACTCGAGCAGACCAAGGTCCCCGCGCTCATCGTCATGGGCACCAAGGACCCCGATTTTGCCGATGCCGTTGAAGAGGCGCGCATGCTGGCCGGCAAGCTCAAGGCGGAGACCATCATCGTTGACGGCGCCGGGCACTATCCACACGCCGAAATGCCCGAACTGGCCGCGCCCAAGCTGCTGGCCTTTCTGGGCCGCCTTCCAGGCAATGGCGCCAAAACGGGCACTCGGGCCGTCGCTTGAAGCGAGCGTCCACCCATTGGCGGCGTCCCCAACAAGCCCCCCAACTGCAGACATTCCGTCTACACCGACGTCGAACAAGACAAATTGTGAGTGATTGACCACTCATTTCACAAAGGAAACTCAAAATGATCACCGGCTTCCCCGATACGCAGATGACCACACAAATCGTGCTTCCCGGCATCGTCGCGCCGTCCGGACTGCAGGTTCGGCGAGTCGGCAGGCCCGTCCCCGCCGCCAACCAGGTACTGTTGCGCATGGAAGCGAGCGGCGTGTCCTTCGCCGAAAAGGCAATGCGGCGTGGACGGTATCCCATGCAGCCCAAATTTCCGTTCGTGCCGGGCTACGACGTCGTCGGCACGGTTCTCGAAATTGGCCCGGGCGGCGACCGGTCGATGATTGGGCGGCGCGTTGCAGCGGCGCTCAAGACCGGCGGCTGGGCCACCCATGTGCTGGCGCCTGCCGACGAGATTGTGCCGGTGCCCGAGGGCCTCGCGGCGCGTGAGGCGGAGACGGTGATCGTCAATGGCGTCACCGCCTGGCAGATGCTCTACAACAAGGCGGAGGCCAAGCCGGGGCAGACGATCCTCGTGCTCGGCGCCTCGAGTGGTGTCGGCACGATCCTGGCGCAGCTCGCCATCGCCGATGGCATCAGGGTCATTGGCACGGCTTCGCCGCGCCACCACGCCGCGCTCAGGGCGCTCGGGGTCGAGCCGATCGACTACGCCGACCCCGATGTGGCGGCACGGGTGCGTGAACTGTCGCCGCGCGGCGTCGATGCGGTATTCGACCATCTGGGGCCCAGCAGCATCGAGCAGAGCTTTGCCCTGCTCAACCAGGGCGGCATCCTGGTTGTCTATGGCATTGCAGCAGACCTCGACAACACGACAGCACTGGCGCCGCGGTTCCTCAAGCTGCTCGCCACGCTGGCGCTCTGGTCGGCGCTGCCCAACGGCAAGCGCGCACTGTTCTACGATTTCTGGGAAGGCATGCTGGTCAGCCCGGCGAAAGCCAAGCAGCGCCGCCGCGAGGATCTGGCCAAGGTGCTGGCACGGATGGCGACAGGTGCGATCAAGCCGGTGATCGCGGCAATTTTTCCACTCGGCGAGGCGGCGGCGGGGATGGAACGGTCCGAAGCGCGTGGCCTATTCGGCAAGGTCGTGATCGTGCCATGAGGCACCAAGCCGCGGCAACGAAACTGCCGCAGAAGCCGCAAAGCAAATGCGCCGCCCCATTGAGAATGGTCAGCGCATTTGCTGCTTCAAAACAATCGAACCGCACTTTCTAGGCATACCGTTGCAGAACGCGGAACGGCAATAACGGGGCCAAGATCGGCATCGCCCTGCGGAAGGCAGCTTTCATGAGGCCACGATTTGGGGCCGAATGGGGGGCACGAGATCGACTGCGGTCCTCGTACCGGGGCGTCTGACGGAAGCCACGATGGCAATGTCCCAAGAGCAGTTTCATTGGCCCGTCATCTGCCCCAAGTATGCTCTTGCCCTGTGCGAGGAGTTGTCATGCGGACGATAATGCTGGACGTTGACGGCGTTCTGGTGCGGGGACGGCCGCATGATGGGGCGCACCTGTTCACCGACCTTGAAAAAGACCTGGGCCTATCCCTGGAACAGCTTCGGGGCGCGTTCTTCAAACCGCGCTGGCGGGCTATTGTGACCGGGCAGAAGCCGCTTGTGCCTGAACTCACCGAAGTGCTGGCTAGTATCGCGCCTCACGTCACCGCCGAGGTGCTGATCAACTACTGGTTTTTCAACGATTCCCGGGTTGATCAGGCCGTACTGGACGCCGTTGCGGAGCTTCGGCTGAGCGGCGATCGTGTCTATCTCGCCACCAATCAGGAGCACATGAGGGCCAATTACCTCATGCAGACCATGGGCCTCAAAGACCATGTCGATGGCATTTTCTACTCGGCGTCGATTGGACATCGAAAGCCCGACCGTGCGTTTTTCGAGCACGCGACTGGCGTCGTGGCCGCACCCGTTTCAAGCATCACGCTGATTGACGACACTGAAGAGAACGTGTTGGCGGCACGTGAATTTGGCTGGAGCGCGGTGCATTGGAGGCCGGAAATGTCGGTTGCTCAGGAGCTTGC
>JAHJOS010000704.1 GCA_018820005.1 Alphaproteobacteria bacterium
ATGCAGAGGCGGGCCGAGATCTGCTCAAACATGTTGAAGGATTGTAGTTGAGTTTCAGGCGAGCCAAACGGGGGCAAGGCTGGCATATGGAGCAGGTTAATGAGACCGCCTTCGTGCAGCTCCTGGATACGATTTACCAGGCTGCGCTGACACCTGAGCTCTGGTCGCAATTGGTCAACCAGATTTCCCTACTGATGGCTGGTACCATGGTGGTGCTGCAGGCCCATGACCTGGTCCAGAATTCACACCTTGGGGAAATATCGAGCCCGGTCGATCCCGACCTGATGACCAAATACAGCGAACATTTCGCGGCCAAGAACATCTGGGTGCCGGCGATCGCCAGCATGACAGTTGGCATAGCCGGGCACCCGGAAGACATGGTCCCGACCGATGACTTGCTCAAGAGCGAGTTCTACAATGACTTCCTCAAGCCATTAGGCGGATACAGCACGGCCAGCGGTATTGTAGTGCATCGCGAGCAAGACCGTTTTCTCGTCCTTTCAGGCAATATCAGCCAGAAGAATGCCGATGCTCTCCGCACCCCGCTGCGGCTACTGCTGGACAGGCTGGCGCCTCATATTGCCAGGGCCTTCGCGCTGATGCGGACACTGCCGCTGCGCGACGCACAGAACCAGTATCCGCTGACTGACGCACTGGTCGACAATCCAGTCGTCTTCCTCACCGCCGCCGGCAAAATCGTACATGCCAACAGTGCTGCCGAAATATTGTTGAGGCATCGGACATTGTTGGGCGCGACCGCAGGCGGTGGCGTCTTCTTGACCGATGCAGCGGCCAATGAGCGGCTGATGGCAGCACTGCACGTCATCGCATCGGGTCGCTACACCAACCTCAAGGGCCATTTCCGTGTCGCAGGCGAGAGTGAGGTACGGGATGTCCATATTGTGCCTTTGGCCAGGACCGCACACCTTGCCGGACCAATCGGCAGTATTTTCAGTAACGGCTTGCCTCTAGCCGTTTTGGCCGTGGGACCTGCCCAGCGCAAAGGCGGACCATTGGCGACGGCGCCATTTGGACTGACACGGGCGGAAATCGCGCTCGCCAGCGCGCTTACCCAGGGCGTCTCGCTCAACGACTACGCAGAGTCGAACCACCTGAGCCGCCACACAGTCCGCAATCAGTTGCAGTCGATCTACTCCAAGACCGACACGCATCGGCAGAGCCAATTGGTTGCGTTCCTGCTCAGGAACCCACCCGCATAGCGCATTCGCGTCATTCGCCCGTTCGGTTTCCACGATAGTTTTTCAGTGATGGGCAGCATTTGCGTTGTTCGTTGAAGGTTTTCGGCTGGGGCACAGCCGTACCATGCCAGCTTGAGCGGCCGTGAATAAAGACGACATGGGGGTCATCGAATGAAGAAGCTTCTGGGAATCACACTGACGATTGTCGCGCCGATGTCTGCGGCAACGCCGGCTTTATCCCAGACGGTGTGGACCGGTGGCACCGATACCAATTTTTCGACTGATGCCAACTGGTCACCGGCTACCGCGCCGGGCGCGCTGGACAGCGCCGTCGTCAACAATGGTGCCTTGGGTAACCAGCCGGTGGTCAGCAGCGCGTCGATGATAGATCAGCTTGATGTCAGTGCCGGCTCGGTAACCTTGTCCAATGCGAACCTGACGGCCAGCACGCGAATACTCCTGTCGGGCTCTGGAATGCTCAGCGGGTCGGTCGGCAGCCAGTTTCTGACTGATACGTTCAAACAGACCGGTGGCACTGTGTCGAACGGCACCATCATCAATGCCGGTTCGCTTGACTTGCAGAGCGGCAGCTTTCTGGGAGAGGTGGCTGGAAGCGCCGATGTGGTCAAGAATGGTGCCGGAACATTGATTTGGCGCGCGCAATGGGCGACCAACCCCAGCGGTCTCTTCGTCAATGCCGGCACATTCCAGCTGGAGGGCGGCACCGGCACGCATGACTGGAATGTTGCGGCTGGCGCGACAGTTGATCTGCGGAACACGGGCGCCCCGGGCTCAACCCAGTCGCATTCTGTGGGGGCACTGAGCGGCGCCGGCACAGTTACCAGCAATGGAGCCGGAGCGACCACCCTTGCAATGGGCGCGGGCACCGGCACATTCTCGGGCGTGTTGCAGGACGGGGCCAGTGTTCTGAACGTCTCCAAGGCCGGCACAGGAACGCAAACCCTGTCGGGCACCAACACTTTCACTGGCTCCCTCAATATCAGCCAGGGCACTATCGAGATCAGCAATGCCCAAGCTTTGGGCAGCACCGCTGGATATACGGCGGTTTCGGGCACAGGTGGGCTGACGCTTGCCAATGTCGCCGTCAGTGCCGAGCAGCTCTATCTCGGCGGCACTCTGACCGGAACCGGCTCC
>JAHJOS010000705.1 GCA_018820005.1 Alphaproteobacteria bacterium
CAGAACGAACCCGAGCAGTTCTTCTCCAATCCGCAGCACGAGCGGACCAAGCTGTTCCTCAGCCAGATCCTGCACTAGGCTCCATCTTGCGATTGCCCTGACGAAATGGTTAGGGCAATTCCTCCTCCGTGACTTGACCACACCCGCTCTCCTGCCAATATGGCCCGCGAGTGAGGGGAACTGCCTGAGTGGCCGGAATTTTCAAGCAATTGCAGGCCGTTGTGGCCGGTGCCGTGTGCGCACTGGCTATCTTTGGCGCGCCTGCCAGCGCTCAAACGCTGCAGGAAGTGCGAGATCGCGGCTTCTTGATCTGCGGCGCCACCAATCCTTTGCCCGGCTTTGCGCAGATGGAGGCCGACGGTCGGTGGGCAGGCTTTGACGTGGACCTGTGCCGCGCCATTGCTGCTGCTGTGCTGGGCGATCCCAATCTTATCGAATTCCATTCCTTGCGAGGCGAGGCGCGCTTTGCGCCCCTCCAGACCAAGGCCGTCGATGTTCTGACCCGCGATGGTCCCTGGACAGTGCGGCGCGATACGCTCTATGGCGCAAGTTACGTCGGAACGGCCTTTTTTGATGGTCAGGCGTTTCTCGTGCCCCAGTCGCTGGGACTGGTCTCCGCCTTTGAACTCGACAATGTCAGCATTTGCGTTCTCGATGGTGGCGAGGAGCTGGAGCGGGTGCAGGAATTCTTCTTTGCCAACCAGGCGTCCTACACCGAAGTGCCCTACGAAGATGTCGAGGATCTTGCACTGGCCTATCGCAGCGGCCTTTGTCAGGTCGTTTCGGCGTCGGGTCGGCAACTCCAGGCCATCCGCCGCGCGTTGCCTGATCCCAATGCCCATCGCATCCTGCCCGAACGAATCTCCAAGGAGCTGCTCGGCCCGGTGGTGCGGTCTGGCGACCAGCAATGGTTCAATATCGTCCGCTGGACGCTCAATGCGCTCATCAATGCCGAGGAAGTAGGCATTACCTCGCTCAATACCGAATCCCTGGCGGCGTCGCATACGCCGGCCATCCGTCGCATCCTGGGTGTCGAAGGTGACTATGGCACCCCCCTGGGGCTCAAACCTACATTCATGCGTGATGCCATCGAGGCCGTGGGCAACTACGCCGAGCTCTATGACCGCCATTTCGGCCCGCAGACCGGCGCGGCGCTCCTGCGCGGGCAGAACTCGCTGTGGAGCAATGGCGGCCTGCTATACGTGCCGCCGGTGCGCTAGCCGGCGATCGGATTCTCTTCGTCAAAGACCAGGCTCACGCGCCTGTTCTGCTTGCCCTTTTTCTCGATCTTGCCCAGCTTGAGCGGGCCGATCTCGCTGGTGTTGCGCACATGGGTGCCGCCGCAGGGCTGCAGGTCCACATCGCCGATGCGGATCAGTCGCACGCGACCCTGGCCCATGGGCGGCTTCACATTCATGGTCTTGATCAGCTCGGGATTGGCCGCCATTTCGGCGTCACTGATCCACTCCTGGCTGACGGCATGCTTGCCGGCCACCAGGGCGTTGAGCCGGGCTTCCAGCCCCTCAATATCCTCGGGAAGCTCGGGCATGTCGAAATCGAGCCTCCCCTTGTCCGCACCGATCGAGCCACCAGTCACCGGAAAGGCGAACACCACCGAGAGCAGGTGTAGCGCGGTGTGCATGCGCATCAGGCGGTAGCGCCGGTCCCAGTCGATCTCGACGGTCACGGTCTCGCCCGGCGCGGGCAGGGTGCTGCCGGGGGCCAGCATATGCACAATGGCTGTCTTGTCCCCATCGGGATGGATGGTGTCGACAATCTCCAGCATTCCGCCATCCGCCTTGACCAGCCGGCCACTATCGCCCGGTTGCCCGCCCGAGGCTGCATAGAAGATAGTCCGATCAAGCACGACGCCGCCCTCGGCCGTCACAGCCACCACCTTGGCCTCGACGCTGCGCAGATAGCTGTCATCACGAAACAAGAACTCGGTCATCGAACGTCCTACAACACTGGAGAGAGCAGGCGCGCGGCCTGCGTGAGAAACCGCATGGCCCACGACCGCGACTTGACCTCATCGATCGAGACCTCGCGGCAGCATTTGAAGTCATCGAGCAGCATGCCTTCAACTGCCTTGATAGTCCTGCCATCGGTGAACCACAGGGTGATCTCGAAGTTGATGGCAAAGGAGCGATTGTCAAAATTGGCGCTGCCGATGGTGGCGATCTGTTCATCCACCAGCACCACTTTCTGGTGCAGGAACCCGTCGCGGTAGCGATGGATAGCGACCCCGTGCTCGATCATCGCATCGGCATGGGCAATGCTGGCCAGCCACACCAGCTTGTGGTCTGGCTCATCGGGCAACATGATGCGCACGTCCACGCCCCGTAGCTTGGCGGCATAAAGCGCCGTGCGGATATCGGTGTCGGGCACGAAATAGGGGCTGACGATCCACAACCGCTCCCGCGCCCGCCCGATCACATCGGTGAAAGCGATGGCGCATTCTTCCAGCCGGTCGGCAGGGCCGGTGCCCATCACCAGCACGCTCTTGTCGCCCGGCGTCGGCACATGCTCGGGCGGCGCCGAAGGCAGCACCTCTCCGGTTGCCCACTCCCAGTCTTCGCGGAACAACAGGCTGCAGCCCAGCGCCGCCGGGCCGCGCACATGCACATGCGTGTCGCGCCAGCGGCCGAATTTGGGGTCCTCACCCAGATATTCAACGCCCACATTGTGCCCACCCACCCAGGCCTGTTCGCCATCCACCACCACGATCTTGCGATGATTGCGGTAGTTGATGCGGGTCGGGCCGTAGAAACGCAGGAACTTGTGGCGCTGGTTGAAGCCAGCCACCTTGATGCCAGCCTCGCGCAACTGGGTGCGATAGCGCTTGGGCATGCCCGTGCTGCCGATGTCGTCATAAAGCAGATAGACCTTCACCCCGGCCTTGGCCCGGGCGATCAGGCGCTCGGCAAGTTCGCGGCCCAGCCTATCGTCGCGCACGATATAGAACTGCACCAGCAGGTAGTGCTTGGCCTGGTCAATGCCAGCAAAGATGGAGTCAAACGTCGCCTGCCCGTCGACCAGGATCTCCACCTCATTGCCGCTCAGGAACGGCACATCGGACACCGTAGACTGTACGGGCCACAAGGCATTGGTATCGGTGTCGATCAGCTTCAGATCTCTTGCGCGCAGGGGTCGGGCGGCGCGACCGTTGCGGATGCGATCGGTTGCGTAGTCGTCAAAGGCCTTCCAGCCGAACACCACATAGAGAAACGCGGTCGGAAACGGCAGCAGGGCCAGCGCCAGAATCCAGGCAATCGATCCCTGCGAGGTACGCGAGATCATGATCTCGCGCACGGCGCATACAAAGGCGAGCAGATAGACCGCTGCCATGAACGCCGCCACGATGTGCAGTTCGGCGATCAGGCTGCCCAGAAGATACTCGATTCCAATCAAGATAACCGTCCAGATTCGTGAAAGCTCAGGCTTCTAGCATGCCTGAGGTCAAAATGGGTGCAGGTTGACAGCGGTCCGGCATGCGGCCATCTTGAGTGTCGGGCACGTGCAGCCCGCCGCTCGCACCCTACGGGGTTGGTGAATGCACGCAACTTGGACAGGTTTGACCTCACACGGGCAAACCGTCAGCAACGCGAGCACTGACTGATATTTGCCCTGCAGAGTAGGATCAAACCATGCACAGTTTCATGGACTCCAAGCTTATGGCCAAACTGCTGCGGCAGGCACTGGCCGAGCGCAAAATCGACGTTTCGCATGCAGACAGCCTCGAATTGGTGGCTCGGCAGTTCGGCGTGGCCAACTGGAATATTCTGAGTGCGCGCATTGCTTCCGGCGCCAGCGCGCCCGAAGGTGCGACACCGCAGGGTTGGCGCCGGTCGGGAAAAGGCACCAAGTTCTACCGTGTCGGCGTGGACAAGGCGCTCAGGGCTGCTTGGGTGGAAAGCAAACCCGAACTGGTCGACAGCATTCGCGATGATGACTTCTGCACGCTTATGCAGACAGTGGACGCTGCGCCATACCGCGGCATGAGGCTACGCCTGAGTTGCCAACTGCGGGCGGCGAGCGTCGACGGTGGGGTCACCGTGTGGTTCCGTGTCGACGGTCCCACCGGTTCGCTGCGCTTTGAGAATATGGAAGGCTATGAGAGCGGC
>JAHJOS010000089.1 GCA_018820005.1 Alphaproteobacteria bacterium
CACCGGCACGATCCTGCAGCGTCCGCCGATTTTTTCGGCGCTCAAGATCGATGGCGAGCGCGCCTATGATCTGGCCCGGGCGGGCGAGACGGTGACGCTCGAGCCACGCGAGATCGACGTCGACAGCATCACGCTGGTCGAGCATGGCGCCGAGCAGTCGGTGCTGGAGGTCAGCTGTGGCAAGGGCACCTATGTGCGCTCGCTGGCGCGCGACATTGCCGAGGCGCTGGGAACGCGGGGCCATGTCAGCATGCTGCATCGCGCAGCCGTTGGCCCCTTCAGCGACGCCGATGCCGTCACCATCGACCAGCTTGAGGCCCTTGATCTGGTCGGGCGCGACAGCCTGCTCAAGCCGGTCTGGGCCGGCTTTGGGGCGCTGCCGGAAATCCGGCTCGATACGCTACAGGCCAATGGTGTGCGCCATGGCAATCCGGTGCTGCTGACCGGGGTCGGTTCGCCTGTGTCGCTTGATGAATGTTGGGCCAGCCACAAGGGCGAGGCGCTGGCCACCGGCTGGGTGGAATATGGCCAGTTCAGGCCGCGCCGAGTGTTCAACTAGTCCAAATGAAAAGCCAAAACAAAGAGGCGGGGATTGCTCCCCGCCTTTTTGCTGTTCTGCCGCTAGTGCAGGAAGAACACGATGATGATGATCAGCCAGATCGGCACGCCCAGCAGCCAGAGAGCAAGTCCTCTAAACATGTGATTTCCTTTCTCTAGAAGCGACGGAACACGTCGACAAAGGCGGTGTTCTTATCACGGTGGTTGCCACCCTTCTGGGCAGCCCAGAAGGCACCAATCGCCGAGATCAGCAGGGAGGCGGCGATCAGGAACGCACCGATGATGGTGGTATTGCGCGCCAGACGGGCGGCCTTGACAGCTTCGGCACGGGCCGTGTCATAGCTGGCGACAGCCTGATCGACACGGGTCTTGGCTTCATCGGCCGGCACGCCCGTATTGGCAGCCACGACTTCGGCCAGATAGGTGCGATCAGCGTCAGTGACGGTACCGTCACCCAGCGTTGCCTGGGCAAAGATGCCGGCAGCTTCGGCCCGGGCGGCGCCAGAATCCAGATTGCGCGTCGAGCGGAACATGGTGTCCACAAGGTACGCATTGGGATCGAGCGACGCAGCGGTGCCCTGTGCAACATTGGATGCAGCAATGGTTGCCGTGCTGGCGGCCGAACCAACAGCATTGGCGGCGGCGCCGATACCGCCAACGGCGATCACGGCACCCAGAACGGCTGCACCAGCCCAGACCAGAAGGCCATGCGCGCCGTCACGCAGGTCACTCTCGTCTTCAGTGGCGTCGAAATGGCGACGACGCAGGCGACCCGTCAGATATCCGCCAGCCATGAAGCTGGAGATCTGTACCCAGAGGAACCAGCTGGCGGCAACAATGCCCAGCACCAGAGGATTGGGCCCACTGCGATAGCTGAAGTCAAGAAAGTTAAGGCCAACTGCCGAACCAAAGCTGATCAGCACCAGGCTGATGGCTGAGGCAAGAACAATGCCGGCGATGATTGCAGACCAGTCGACATAGCTGGCCTCTTCTCGCGATGGGGTGGCAACATCGGTGACGACGATGCCGGTAGGTGTATCAATGCTCATTGTGGGAGCTCCTGTTCAAATTGGATTGCTTGTGCGCGCGCGGACTCAAGCAAGACCAATGAAGGACAGAATAGCCATCACGATAACAACAAGACCGACAAGATAAATAATAGAGTTCATTTTAGCCCTCGTTCAATTCATTTCTGCATTTTAAATTATACTTCGGAGCGATCAGGCCAAAGATTGGCCGCTGCTCCTTCGATGACACAAAAGTTATTTTGGAAAAAAGGCAGAAAAAAGGACGGGGATTTCTCCCCGTCCATAACGTCGCAGTTTTTGCTCTGATGTTTGGCTGGCTTACTTGAGCGCGTCAGTGACGACCGTCGAGTATCCGCCTTCGGGCTGGGCCGTGATAATTTTCTGGTCCAGCAGGGCTTTGACCGTACGGTCGTAGGTGGCCATATCGAGCGCAGGATCACTGGAATCGACCAGCTTGCTGACTTCGCCGACCATATAGAGCTGGTGGGCCAGTTCGGCGCCGCCGGTGTCATCGCTGTCGACCACGATCTGGGCCGCTTCCTCGGGATTGTCGAGGGCGTATTTCCAGCCGGCCATGGAGGCCTTCACGAAGCGGGTGTAGGCGTCAACCTTGGCCGGATCGGCCAGGGTGTCTTCCATGACATAGAGCCCGTCTTCGAGCAGGTCATTGCCCATGTCGGTATAGTTGAAGATGGTCAGATTGTCCGGGCCATAGCCGGCGTCGAGGGCCTGACCATATTCATTGTAGGTCATCACCGAGATACAGTCGGCCTGCTTCTGGATCATGGGCTGGATGTCAAAGCTCTGCTGCAGCACCTTGACGTCGCCGCCTTCAGCCGTGTTGAGGCCCAGCTTGTTCATCCAGGCAAAGAATGGATATTCATTGCCGAAGAACCAGACGCCCAGGGTGTGACCCTTGAAATCGGCTTCGCTGGTGATGCCGGTTTCCTTGGGGCAGATCATCATCAGGCCGCTTCGCTTGAACGGCTGGGCAATATTGACCAGGGGCACGCCCTTTTCGCGGGCTGCCAGGGCGCCGCCCATCCAGTCCACGATGATATCGGCGCCGCCGCCGGCGATCACCTGCTCGGGGGCGACGTTGGGGCCGCCGGGGGCAATGGTCACATCCAGGTTCTCATCGGTGTAGAACCCTTTTGACTTGGCCACGATGTAGCCGGCAAACTGCGCCTGGGTGACCCATTTGAGCTGGAGCGTCAGCTTGTCCTGCGCATGCGCGGCCGTTGCGGCCAGCGCGAAGGCGCTGGCGGTCAATGCCATTAGAAGCTTCTTCATTTCTGTCGTCCCTTACCCCAGTTATGCCCGTCCACCACGGACGGACGGATGCCAGAAGGTGACCGCTCTTTCGATGAGCGCTATCACCCCGTAAAAGACAGAGCCCGCCACCGCCGCCACGGCGATCTCTGCCCAGACCAGGTCGATATTGAGCTTGCCGACCTCGGTCGATATCCGGAACCCCATTCCCACAATGGGGGTCCCGAAGAACTCCGCTACGATTGCGCCGATCAAGGCCAGAGTCGAGTTGATCTTGAGGGCGTTGAAGATAAAGGGTGCTGCCGCCGGGAGGCGCAGCTTGAGCAGCGTCTGGCTGTAGCCGGCCGCATAGGTGCGCATAAGGTCCCGCTCGATGGACGAGGACTGATTGAGCCCGGCCACCGTATTGATCAGCATGGGAAAGAAGGTCATGGCAACCACGACAGCGGCCTTGGACTGCCAGTCAAAGCCGAACCACATCACCATGATGGGGGCGATGCCGATAATGGGCAGCGCCGAGACGAAATTGCCGATCGGCAGCAGGCCGCGCTTGAGGAAGGGCGAGCGGTCCACAATGATGGCCACGATGAACCCCGCCCCGCAGCCCATGGCGTAGCCCGCCAGCACAGCCTTGAGGAAGGTCTGCTGGAAATCGGCGACCAGCGTGGGAACCGAGTCAATCAGGCGCGCCCAGATCTGGCTGGGTGCCGGCAGCAGCACCTGGGGCACATTGGCCCCACGGGTCACCACTTCCCAGATGAACAGCAGCGCCAGGCCGAAGATCAGCGGGATGATGAGCCCGAAGATTTTGCCCGACACCTGGCGCTGGCGGATGGCTTGGGACAGCCGCTCGACGAACAGCCAGGCAAAGGCCCAGCAGGCGACCAGCGCGAGCCAGAAGAACAGCGGTTCGCTGTCATAGGCGGGTAGAGCCATCAGGATTGCGACGGCGCTCAAAACCATCACCGCCCCATCGGCCCAGATCGACCAGGCAAACCGCAGTCTAACAGCAGTCAAACTACCGGCAAGCAGCGTGCAAAGCACAGGCAAAGGGGCGTCCCCAGCCAGCAAGGCCAGCACCAGTCCCACCAGCGACACCGCGGCTGCCAGCGCCGCCAAAACCGTCTGCAGCCGGCTCATGGACGGGCTCCCATGGCCCGATTGACCAGCCGTTCAGCGCCGCCCACGGCGATCACCAGCAGCGCCGCCAGCCCCGCCGCAATGAACAGCGCCGCCCAGATCTGGATGGTCTGGCCATTGTAGGAACCGGTGAGCAGACGCACGCCCAGACCACCGCCGGCATTGTTGGAAAGCTCGCCCACCACGGCTCCGATCAGCGAAATGGCGATGCCCACTTTCATGGAAGCAAACAGGAACGGCACGGCCGCCGGCCAGCGCAACTTGGCAAAAACCTGCCAGGGCGTGGCGCTATAGGTATGCATGAGATCGAGCTGGATGGCCTCGGGCGTGCGCAGGCCCTTGACCATGCCGACCACCACGGGAAAAAAGGAAAGATACATTGAGATCAAAGCCTTGGGCAGAAGGCCGGTGACGCCGACGGCGCCCAGCCCCACCACCACCATGGGCGCAATGGCCAGGATCGGAATGGTCTGGCTGGCGATGATCCAGGGCATCAGCGAACGCTCGGACGCGTCGTTGTGAACGATCATGACGGCCAGCCCGACGCCCAGCAGCGTGCCCAGGGCGAAGCCCAACAGGGTCGCCGACAGGGTGATGCCGGCATGGTAGGCCAGTGAGCGCTTGGAAGCGATATCGGTGCCCACGGTGGCATTCCAGATCTCGCCCGCCACCTGATGCGGCGCCGGCAGCAGCGGCTTGTCCTGCGCCCAGGTCTGGGCAACGAAGTCGATGGCGCTGACATTTTCCAGCCCGGCGCGCTGGTTGAGCGTCTGCTGCCAGGGCGCGTTCATCCAGATGGCGGCAGCGTACCAGAACAGGCCAATGGCCAGCAGGACGATGAGGATGGGCGCTGTCTTGCCGGCAAGGAGTTGTCGCACGCCCTATTCCTCGTAGCTGTGGCCGGCGCGCAGCCCGTCGCGGACCCGCGCGGCGAGGCGCAGGAACTCGGGGGTTTCGCGGATATCGAGCGGGCGTTCAGCGGGCAGGTCGCTCTCGATGATGTCGGTGACCCGGCCGGGGCGCGGGCTCATCACCACGATCTTGGTGGAGAGATAGACCGCCTCGGGAATGGAATGGGTGACAAAGGCGATGGTCTTTCTGGTGCGGGCCCAGAGCTTGAGCAGCTCGGAATTGAGGTGGTCCCTGACGATTTCGTCCAGCGCGCCAAAGGGTTCGTCCATCAGCAGCAGATCGGCGTCGAAAGACAGTGCCCGGGCGATAGAGGCGCGCTGCTGCATGCCGCCCGAGAGCTGCCAGGGATATTTGTTCTCAAAGCCGGTCAGGTTCACCAGTTCCAGCGTGCGGGCGATGCGCTCGGCCTTGTCGGTGAGCGCCATGATTTCGAGCGGCAGGGCGACGTTCTGGGCAATGGTGCGCCAGGGATAGAGCGCCGGCGCCTGGAAGACATAGCCATAGGCGCGGTTGAGACGGGCGTCCGATGGGGTGGTGCCATTGACGGTCAGCGTGCCCGAAGTGGGCTGCTCAAGATCGGCAATGGTGCGCAGGAAAGTGGTCTTTCCGCAGCCCGACGGCCCGATGAAGGAAACGAATTCCCCCTTGTTGATCGTCAGATTGACGTCGCTCAGCGCAATGACGTCGCCATCATTGGTGGGAAAGGTCAGACCGAGGTTTTGGGCGCGGACCACGGCCATGGCGTCTGGCGAAGGGGGGGCGAGTTCGGTCACGGGCGCGCCGCTCCATCCTGGTGAGTGTTGTGGTCTGTGCCGCTCATGCGCCGGGCCAGCGGAAAGATGTGGTTGGCCGAGAGCTGGGCGATGGGCAGATCACCGGGCGCCGCCAGAGGCACCCAGCGCAGTTCCTCGATTTCACCCGAGGGCGTGGCGCTGATGTCGCGGCGGGCAAAAAAGGCGTGGCCGCGCACCCGGCACCCCGGCTCGTTGGTGGCGTCGTCCTCGAACACGCCGCAAAAGGCGACATCGCCATCGAGCCGAACGCCGATCTCTTCCATCAGTTCGCGATCGAGCGCCTGGCGCGGGGTTTCCCCCGCGTCGATCTTGCCGCCCGGCTGCATAAACTTTGTGGTTCCCGCCTTGCGCACCAAAAGCATCTGGTTGGCCGAATTCACGATGGCCGCCAATGCGATGGTGATCGGTTCGCCCAGTTGCGGCTGCTGCATCAAACCCCCGAGGCCGGAATGCCGGTGCGCTCCACCTTGCGCGGTGCGACGAGGTCTTTCCACTGGCTGAGCGCCTGGTTCACAGGGTTCTTTGGCTCGCGGCCGACGAACTTGCCATGACCGGGCTCGGCCTTGATCTCGTTTTCGACGATCGAGACCTTGCCGCGGCTGAGCACGAAGCGCGGCAGGCCGGTGACCTCGAAGCCCTCGAACACATTGTAGTCGATAGCCGACTGCTGGCTGGCCGCCGAAATGGTCTTGGCTCGCTTGGGGTCCCAGACCACCAGGTCGGCATCGGCGCCGACCAGCACGGCGCCCTTTTTGGGATAGAGCCCCAGGATCTTGGCGATATTGGTCGAGGTGACCGCCACGAATTCGTTCATGGTCAGGCGACCCGTGTTGACGCCGGCCGTCCAGAGCACGGGCAGGCGATCTTCGAGGCCGCCGGTGCCATTGGGGATCTTGGCGAAATTGCCAATGCCATTGCGCTTTTGCGCCGTGGTGAAGGCGCAGTGATCGGTGGCAACGCAGGAGAGTGAGCCGGCCTGTAGGCCTGCCCAGAGCGAATCCTGGTGCAGCTTGTTGCGGAATGGCGGGGACATGACGCGGCGGGCAGCATGGTCCCAATCGGGATGTGCATATTCGCTGTCGTCGAGTGTCA
>JAHJOS010000706.1 GCA_018820005.1 Alphaproteobacteria bacterium
CCCTGTTCCTGGCCGCGGCAAATCTGCTGGTCAGAGCGCCCGCCGAGGCTGCCGCGCTCGAAATCGGCCCCGGTGGCGCCAGCCTGATTGCCGATGCGGTCAACGCCCATACCGTCTTTGTCGCCGAAAACCGCCACGCCGTTGAAGTGGGCAGCGACGATAGCGCGCATCTGTCGGGCTGGCTGTCCAACCGGCTCAATACCACCCTGGGCTTGCCCGACCTTACCGCGCAGGGGTTTACCCTGGTGGGGGGACGCCTTTTGCCCGGCGAGCCTGATCTGGGTGGCCGGGCCGCGCAGCTGATGTATGAAGATGCCGACAAGCAGCGCGTCACAGTCTATGTCACCGCCGCCCTGCCCGACCGACAGCCCGCTCGACAACTGGCCAGCCTTGCCGGCACCGAGGCATTCTACTGGGCCAACGCCCGTATCACCTGCACCGTGGTAGGCACCCTGCCCGATGACCAGATGCAGGCGGTGTCAAATGCCGTCTATGTCCAGCTCACCGATGGTGACGTCAGCGATAGCCGCTATCGCAGCTAGCCGGCCAGCGGCGCCCGGCGCGGCGGAATGTCGTTGGAATAAATATTGTGTAGGCCAACATTGAGAATGTCGCGCTCGCCGCACAGCGCCATGGTGGTGTCGAGCTCCTTGCGGATGATCTCGAGCACGCGCGCAACGCCCGCCTGACCACCGGCGCCCAGACCATAGAGCATGGGGCGGCCGATGAAGGTGCCCTTGGCGCCATAGGCCAGCGCCTTGATGACATCCTGGCCCGAGCGGATGCCGCTATCGAGATAGACCTCGGTGCGTTTGCCGATGGCATCGACGATTTCGGGCAACACGCGAATAGTCGAGGGCGCGCCATCGAGCTGGCGGCCGCCATGATTGGAAACGATCACCGCATCGGCGCCGTTCTCGACCGCGGCAATGGCATCCTCGCGGTCGAGCACGCCCTTGACGATCACTGGCCCACCGAAGCGCTTCTTGACCCAGGCGACATCGGCCCAGTTCAGCGTCGGGTCGAACTGGCTGGCCGTCCAGGCCGAGAGCGAGGCCAGGTCATGATTGCCATCCACATGGCCCACGATATTGCGGAAGGTGTGCCGCTTGGTGCCCAGCATGCGCGCGCACCAGATCGGGTGCTGCATCATCTGGAAGATCGAATAGGGCGTGAACTTGGGTGGCGTGGCGAGGCCATTGTGGATGTCCTTGTGGCGCTGGCCCAGGATCTGCAGATCCATTGTCAGCACCAGCGCCGAGCATTTGGCCGCCTTGGCCCGGTCGATCAGCCGCTCGATGAAGCCGCGATCGCGCATCACATAGAGCTGGAACCAGAACGGCGCCGTGGTGTTCTCGGCGACATCTTCGATCGAGCATACCGACATGGTCGAGAGCGTGAAGGGAATGCCGAAGGCCTCGGCCGCCTTGGCCGCCTTGATCTCGCCATCGGCAATCTGCATGCCGCCTGTCGCTGCCGGGGCGATGGCCACCGGCATGGTGATGGTCTTGCCCAGCATCGTAGTCTTGAGGTTGCGGCCCTCAAGATTGACTGCCACCTTCTGGCGCAGGCTGATCTTGTTGAAGTCGCTCTCATTGGCCCGATAAGTGCCTTCGGTATAGCTGCCGCTGTCGGCATATTCGAAGAACATCTTGGGCACCGCGCGCCGCGCCTTACCCTTCATCTCGGCCACGGTGAGGATCTTGTCGAGATTGGGCATGTGCGCACTCCTGGGGTGTGATCCTGCCGTAACAACTAACATGTTAGTCGTCAATTGGCAGTTGGGCGCATCGAGGGGACATCTGTGCGCCAACTGCCACTCATGTCTATTTGGCGCCATGGCGTCCCCAACCACCGTCATCACCCGGCTTGTCCGGGTGATCCATGGGGAAGCTCCCGACGTCCAGAGGCCAGCCCTGGATTGCCCGGACAAGCCGGGCAATGACGGCGAATGCGGGGAAGTATGAACGGGCGCTTTTGCAGAAGCAGTCTGCCTCCCAAAACGCGGTGTCATCCCCGCGAAAGCGGGGACACATCCCGAGATCGCGTCGCAACCGCAAGATGGGTCAAACGGACCACATGGCGGCATTTCCACAATCTCCGGATGGTCCCCGATCCACGCCAAGGTGAAATCTGCGCACGGACGCCTCGGTGACAAAGCCTTGTCAGCACCGCCGACTTCTCGTCATATGCAGGCAAAAACGGGGGAGACACACCATGGCCATCGGCGGCGACGCGCTCGAGTTCATCGACAAGAAATTCTATGACCTAGCGATCGGCATAGCGCCGCTCGAAGTGCTCTATGACGGCTGCCGCTGGGCCGAGGGGCCGGTGTGGTTTGCCGATGGCAATTTCCTGGTCTGGAGCGACATCCCGAACAACCGGATGCTCAAATGGGTGCCCGACCTGGGCGTGACGACGTTCCGCACGCCGTCCAACTATGTCAACGGCAATACGCGCGACCGGCAGGGCCGGCTGATTTCCTGCTCGCATGGCGCCCGCGCCGTGCTGCGCACCGAGGCCGATGGCACCATCACGACGCTGGTCGACAGCTACCGGGGCAAGCGGCTCAACTCCCCCAATGACGTGGTGGTGAAATCGGACGGCACCATCTGGTTCACTGACCCGCCCTACGGCATTTTGAGCGACTATGAAGGCTATAAATCCGACCAGGAACAGGCCGGCTGCTACGTCTATCGCTTTGACC
>JAHJOS010000707.1 GCA_018820005.1 Alphaproteobacteria bacterium
CAATACGCTCGCCGCCGTGGATTACGCCGTAGCCATACCAATGCTAACCACTCAGCTCCGACTCTTCGTCCTCTGGCCGCCAACAGTCATGTCTGTTTACGGTGATACTCATGATCGCGAGCGGGAAGCCGAGATACGGTGGAAGGCAACCGATTATTTGTTCGGACGACAGGAATATCTCGCGGAATTTCGCGAGGCGCTGGGTGAAAATGTAGACAATGTGATTGTAAGCAAGCGCCTGGCCGCCAAAACCGATGTTATTGGTCTAGAGTTGCGATCACTTGGTTTTCGAGTTGTCGCTGACTCGCAGAGATACACCGCTTACGTGCGAGGCGACACCGACCAGCTTTGATCGTGATTCAATTTTTTGGTTGGTGGCAGTTACAGTCAGAATCGTGCATCACCAATCACAGCGTCGCCCAATCCAGACCGATTCAATTCTTCGGTGAATTGCTCTCGGCGGAGGGCGGCAGAAGCCGCCGCCCTCTATGAGCCTATTTGATCGCCCAGGTGGCGATGGGCGGGAAGAACAGGATAATCGCCAGCACGGTCAGCTGCAGCGCAATGAACGGCAGCAAGGCTGTATAAATGTGCTTGAGCGTGATCTCCTTGGGCGCCACGCTCTTGAGGTAGAACGCCGCCGGGCCAAAGGGCGGGGTCAGGTAGGACACCTGCATATTGACCGCGAACAGGATGCCGAACCAGATCGGATCATAGCCAAGCTGGATGACGATAGGCACGAAGATCGGCAAGGTCAGCAGCGCGATGCCGATCCAATCCAGGAACATGCCCAGGATAAGCAGGATCAGCATCATGACCATGATGATGACGACCGGCGGTGCATTGATCCCGAGGATGGCATCGGCGACGAACCGGTTGCCGCCCATCAGATTATACACACCCACCAAGACGGCTGCCGCGATGCCGATCCAGATGATCATACCGCAGGTTTCGAGCGTATGAACCAGACTGTCCTGGATCATCTTGAACGTCAGCTCACGCCGTACCAGCGAGATCAGCAGCACGGCGGAAACTCCCATCGCCGCCGCTTCGGTGATCGATGCAATGCCACCATAGATCGAACCGAGAACCACAAGCACGATGAACAGCGGAGCTGCCAGCGAGCGCAGTGCGCTGCCGATGGATTCCTGCGCCATTTCCGCGTCCGACATAGGCGGGCCAAGGTCAGGATTGCGCCAGCACATGTACAGGACATAGGCCACATAGAATCCGAGCAGTATGAGGGCCGGCGTGATGGCCGCCACGAACAGATCGGCAATCGAGACGCTGGCCACCAGCCCATAGATGATCAGTACGATTGACGGAGGCATCATGGTGCCGAGCGAACCACCAGCGACGACGACGCCGATGGACAGGTTGCGATCATAGCCAAGGCGCAACATCTGCGGCAGGGCCAGAATGCCGAGCAGGACGATTTCGCCGCCGATAACGCCAGACATGGCAGCCAGCAGGATGGCGACGATCAGGGTTTGCACCGCAACACCACCGGGCAGGCGACCCGCCAGAATGCGCATGCCGCTGAATAGAGACTTGGCAATGCCAGAGCGATCCAGCAGTGCAGCCATGAGGATAAACATGGGAATGGCGACCAGAGAATATTCGGTGATGAAGCCGAATATTCGCGCGGTGACGAGGGGCAGCGCCGCACCACCAAACCAGCCAAAGGTGAAGACCAGCGCCACGAGGCCCGTGACCCAGGCCAACGGCTGGCCGGTCAACAGCAACAGGAAGATGGCGGCCACCAGAATGTAGGAGCCATATTCAATGCCGAGAGAACTCAAGCCCATGACTATTTCTCCTCGGCAATGTCAGCCGGAGCGGAAACGTCACGCCGGATCGCCGCGATCAGATGCAGCAGAGTTTGGACGAACATGATGGCGACGCAGATCAGCACCAGCATTTTGAGCAAGGCCGGCGTCGGCGGGTTCCACGAAGTACCCGTGCCTTCAAGGCGCAATTCGCCGATGGGCGAGAACCATGATTTGCCCACCATGATCCAGCCCGCAAAGGCCAGACCGGCGAAAAAGATGAGCGCGAGGACGGAATTAAAAATGTCGAGAAG
>JAHJOS010000708.1 GCA_018820005.1 Alphaproteobacteria bacterium
CGTCGCGGGCAGCAGCACCACCAGCGTCCGCAGCAGCGCATAAATGCCCACCTTGGTCAGCAGGCCCGCCATCAGCGCCGAAATGGCTGGCGGCGGCGCGTGGTACGAAGCGGGCAGCCAGGCATTGACCGGGAACGCTGCCGCCTTCATCCCGAAGGCCAGCAGCATCAGCGCGGCGACGCCGACCATGGCGGCCGGATTGGCGGCCGGCGCCACTCGCAGCACGTCGGCCATGTTGAGCGTGCCCAGCAGGCCATAGAGCAGGCCCAGTGAGAGCAGGAAAATCGTGGTCGCCAGGAAATTCAGGAAACCATATTTGACCGTCCCGTCGAGCTGGATCGGCCGCCCGCCGATGACCATCAGCCCGAACGAGGCGATCAGCAGCACCTCGAACCACACGTAGAGATTGAACAGGTCACCCGTGAGGAACGAGCCGGTCACGCCGGCCAGCAGCAACAGCACCAGCGCATAGAAACTGCCGTCCGCTGCGCTCGAAGGCCGCTCTGGCTCGGCATAGAGCAGCACGATCAGCGTCACCACGGCCGCGGCCAGGGCAAAGCTGGCGCCAAAGGCATCGGCGGTAAAGCTGATCCCGAAGGGCGGCAGCCATTTGCCCATGGTCATGCTGAGCGGGCCGGTCTGGAACACCTGCCACAGCAGGGTGATTTCGCAGGCGATGATGGCGAGCACGGCCACCACGGCCATAACAAAGCTCAGTGCCGAATTGCGGCGCAGAATCAGCAACAGGGCTGCGCCCATCAAGGCCAGGACCATGGGCAGCACGATCACCCATGCAATGGGCAGGGTCACGGTCTCGATCATGGCAGGCGGCAGGTCATGTGCGGCCATGTCAGTAGCTCAACGGCGGGTTGGGCGCGTCTTCGGGCTCGGCCACGCGCATGGTGTCGGTATTGTCGGCATCGAGTGACTGATAGGTGCGGAAAGCCAGCACGAGCAGAAATGCGAACATGGCAAAGCCGATCACGATGGCGGTCAGGATCAGCGCCTGCGGCAGCGGGTTGGCGATGGGACCCTCCGGTTGCTCAAGGCCCGGGGGCACGATGGGCGCGATCTCGAGCGTCAGCCGGCCGGCGGTAAAGATCAACAGGTTCACGCCATTGCCCAGGATCACCACGCCGAGCAACATGCGGATCAGCGAGCGCGACAGCAGCAGATAGACGCCAAGCGTTACAAAACATCCCACGAGGGCGGCCAGCACATAGTCCATTACGGCTCCTCCTCGTCATTGCTTTCAAGGCCGAGGGCAATCGAGGCAATCGTGCCGAACACCACCAGATAAACGCCGATATCGAACACCAGCGGCGTGGACAGCGGCACCACTGCGTCGCCGATATCGAGATAGAGCCAGATGCTGGTCATGAAGGGATTGCCGTTGAAGATCGACAGCACGCCCGACGCCCCGGCCAGCAGCACGCCAAAGCCTGCAAAGCTGAGCGGATCGAAATAGAGCGCCTTGCGGGCCTGGCTGGCGCTCGATGACATGCCCAGCACGGCGATGGCCGAGGCCGCGATCAGGCCGCCAATGAAACCGCCGCCGGGCTCATTGTGCCCGCGCAGGCAGACATAGACCGAAAACACCAGCATGGTGGCCACGATCAATGGCGCAATGGTGCGGAAAATAATGGTGTTCATGACGCAGCCTTCTTGCGGCGCGGCCGCCGTGCCGGCGCGGGAGCCGCCGCCTCGTCTGGCGGGGAGGGTTCGACGATCGCCCCGGTCTTGACCAGCGTTTTGTGCCGGCTGGTCAGCAGCGCCATGATGGCAATGCCGGCCGCCATCAGCACCGAGATTTCGCCCAGCGTATCAAAGCCGCGATAGTCGACCAGGATAACGTTGACGATGTTGTGGCCATGGGCAATCGGCACGCTGGTGGCGGTAAAGAAGTCAGAGAGCCGTGTATCGAGCTCGCCGGTCAGCACCACCATCAACAACAGCGAGACACCAGCACCGCACAGCAGCGCCAAAAGGCCATCGCGCGCCCAGTCCTCGAACGGCCGCGGGTCCTGTTCGTCCAGATTGAGACGGGTCATCACCAGCGCCAGAATGACGACCGAGAGGATTTCCACCATGAACTGGGTGAACGCCAGATCCGGTGCCCCCAAAATCAGGAAGATCAACGCTACGGCGGTGCCCTGAATACCCAGCGCCAGAATGGAATAGAGCCGCTTGGTCGACATGGCGATGGCCACCAGACCGATCAGCGCCAGGCCAAAAACACCCCATTCATGCGGCGCAAGGGCTGGCCAGGACAGCCGGGCGCCCCAATTGCCCAGATCGGCGGTGGGCAGCAGGGCATTGATACCGCCCAGGCCAAACAGCGGCACCATCAAGGCCAGCGCCAGCGTCGCGAAGACGGTCACCAGATAAACCTCGAGGCGGCCGTGATGGAGCAGCCGCGTCAGGCGACCGGCAAAACCGATCAGGCCGAACATCACGCGGTCAAACAGTCCGTCGGCGGAAAAGCCCAGCGCAGCACCAAAGCGGCGCATCAGGGTGCGCAGCATGGCCGCCTGTCGATAGGCCAGCCATGCCACGGCCCAGGTCGCCACCGAAATCCAGATCACGGGGCTGGTAAAGTCGATGGCCCAGCTCAGATGGCTCTTGATGGATTCGTGCAGGATCGCCGAGGCTGCCGGCTCAAGCACGGCATGGCCAAAATCGACGACGAACAGCCCGGCGACAATACCCGCCACACCCAGAACCAGCGGGCCGGCCAGCATGGCAATGGGCGCCTCATGCGCCGATTTTGGCGTCTTGAGGTCGGGCCCGAGAAACGGCTTGATGGCGACCAGAGTGCCGATGGCGGCGAGCAGGCCATTGCCGACCACCAGCACCACCAGCACGGCAAGATCCTGCCAATGGGGCGAGAGCAGATCGAGATACATCTCCTCCTTGGCAAAGAAGGCGATCGCAGGCGGCAGGCCGATCATGGCCAGCGCCGCCATAGCTGCTGCAATGAAAGTCATCGGCATGCGATCGGCCAGACCGCCCAGCACGGTAATATCGCGCGTGCCGGCCTCATGGTCGATTGCGCCGACCACCATGAACAGACCGGCCTTGTAGAAGGCGTGCGCCACGAAATAGAGCACCACCCCGGCTATGGCGGTTTCGGTCCCCAGCCCGATCAGCAGCACCAGCAGGCCCAGCGAGGCGATGGTGGATTGGGCCAGCATCTGCTTGAGATCGGTCTGCTTGAACGACGCCAGCGCTCCCCAGATCAGGGTGACGGCGCCAAAGCACACGAGAATGGAAGTCCAGGCAACCGTTCCGCCCATCCAGGGGGTGACGCGCGCCAACAGGTACACGCCGGCCTGCACCATGGTCGCCGAATGCA
>JAHJOS010000709.1 GCA_018820005.1 Alphaproteobacteria bacterium
AGGCGGCGTGCAATCGCCTGACGTGCCTGCCCATCGCGTTCACCGCTTCTGTTGATAGCTTCGTTCGCGCTCTGGCCAGTCCTGTTTGATGAAATCAAGGATGGCGATGATTTCTTCGTCTGTGAGACTGTTACCAAATGCCGGCATATCGGTCTCGTAACCAGGCGCGATGGCCGCCAGACCGTCGCGAATGATCCGCAACAGCTGATCATCCGAATGGTGCCAGGTATGACCAGAGCTATCATGGGGAGGTGCTGGCAAACGGCCATTTGGCAACCGGGTCATCCAGTCGGGCTGCCCCTCCAGGCTGCCCCCGTGACACCGCCCGCAATTATCTTGATAGAGGACAGCGCCATCCGGCCGCGCAGTTTGGGCAATAGACGGCGCAATTGACAGCGACAGCGCGACAATTGCCAGAATGATCCTCATGGCCCTAGTGCTTGCCAAGTAACGCCGCCATCGGCGCTGAAGAGTACCGCACTGTCATCGAGGACCACTGCCATCTGCTCGGGCGACGTTTCGTTCACAGCGATGTGGAGAACGACACGATCGCCAAAATCGTTTGCTAATTCGGACCACATTCCATCGGCGCTGCGGATATACAGCCCCGCTCCCGCGAAAAAGGAATAGACCGAGCCGGAAGTGGTCGTTTCAACGGCTGTCACTGGAATGCCTTCCGGTCCCTGCAAGGTCCAGGTCAAGCCAAAATCCGTGCTGAACATCAGGCCAGATCTGGTCCCCGCATAGAGCGATCCCGCCTTGTCCGGTGTCGCCGCAATATCGATGGTGCCATCGACGCCAGGCCCAATCTGTGTCCAGCTTGTACCGCCATAGCGACTGAGCTGCAGGCCACCATACAGTCCATAGATGGTCTGCCCGTCGACGCCGCTAACTGTCATGGCGTGAAAATCGACCGGTCCATTCGCCCCGTCCGCGAGGCGGTTCCAGTCTGCGCCACCGTTGTCGGATAACAGCACCCCCAAGTTGCCGCCCGTTGCTGGATGGCCACTGGCGATGAAGCGGTTACCCCCGAGGCCAGTAAAACCCATGAAATCATCAGGCTGCGAAATCAGCGTGCTCGCGCCCGCTAGATCCACGGAATAGACGCCGTGATGCGTTGCCAGGATCAATCCGTCGGCCGGGGATTGTGTGAAGGCGATGCCGTGGATGTGTGCTAAAGCCGACAGGTCGACCGTGTGTTCTTCTGCCAGAGCGGATGCCATTGGCAACAGCGCAATAATGGACACCCAAGCGACAGTGCGGCGGATCATTCCCGACCTCCGGATCGTAATTATTTCGAGAAATCAATAGGGGCGTCTGTCAACGGGGACTACGTCTTGACGCTATTGTGACGTCTTGAATTTTCACAGCCGCCTTATTGACCTTGCCACGGTTGGAACGTGCAGGATGAATGTCGAATGTTTCTTAGGGGACTGCCATGAGCCACGATGACCATACCCACCACGATCACTCTGCTGCCAAAGTGCGCGACCCTGTCTGCGGCATGACTGTAGATCCGACATCGGCGAAGTTCAGCACCGAACATGACGGGAAAACCGTATTTTTCTGCTCCGCAAAATGCCGCGACAAGTTCATCTCGGACCCGGGCGCCTATGCAGAGGCTGAGGCAGGAACGAACAAAAGTCCCGCGGCAGAAGGTACGATCTATACCTGCCCCATGCATCCCCAGATCAGGCAGGACCACCCCGGTAACTGTCCCATTTGCGGCATGACGCTGGAACCCGAAATGCCAACCGCCGATGCGGGGCCAAGCCACGAACTTGTCGACATGACGCGTCGCTTTTGGGTGGGAACGGCGCTGGCAGCGCCCGTGTTCGTTTTAGAGATGGGCAGCCACCTATTCGATTTTCACGCCTTTATCTCTCCGCAAAACCTGAACTGGGTGCAGTTGGTGCTGGCAACGCCAGTGGTGCTTTGGGCCGGATGGCCATTTTTCACCCGGGGTTGGGACTCGCTGCGAAACCGCAGCCTCAATATGTTCACCCTTATTGCCATGGGCATTGGTGTTGCCTGGGTCTATTCGATGGTTGCCACCGTCCTGCCAGGAATTTTTCCTTCCGACATGCGGGGCATGGACGGAGCAGTGCCTGTCTACTTCGAAGCCGCCGCCGTCATCACCGCCCTGGCCTTGTTGGGGCAGGTGCTGGAACTTCGGGCACGTGAAAAAACCTCCGGCGCTATCAAGGCATTGCTGAACCTGGCGCCCAAGACCGCGCGCCGCATCGGTGCAGATGGCGCGGACGAGGAGGTTCAGATCGAGACCATCGTTTTGGGCGACCGACTGCGGGTGCGTCCCGGCGAGAAAGTTCCGGTTGACGGCAAGGTCCTGGAAGGGCGCAGTTCACTTGATGAATCGATGGTCACTGGCGAATCGATGCCGGTCACCAAGGACACTGGTGACAAGCTGATCGGCGGAACCATCAACCAGTCGGGTGGACTGGTGATGGAGGCCACCGGCATTGGCCACGATACCATGCTTTCCCGGATCGTGCAGATGGTGGCAAACGCGCAGCGATCCCGTGCGCCGATCCAAAAGCTCGCCGACCAGGTCTCGGGCTGGTTCGTGCCGTTGGTCATCGGCATCGCCATTTTGGCCTTTGCGGCCTGGGGCATTTGGGGACCGGAACCGCGTTTCGCTTTCGGGCTGGTGGCAGCGGTTTCCGTGCTGATTATCGCCTGCCCGTGCGCCTTGGGGTTGGCAACGCCAATGGCGATCATGGTGGGCGTGGGTAAGGGCGCCAGCCTTGGCCTTCTCATCAAGAATGCCGAGGCATTGGAGCGCCTGGAGCGAGTGGATACCCTCGTAGTCGACAAGACCGGCACCCTTACGGAGGGCAGGCCAGCCGTTACGGCCATCGTCCCGGCAAAAGGAATGGAAGAAGCGGAACTGTTGCGCCTCGCCGCCAGCCTCGAGCGCGCCAGTGAACACCCCCTTGGCCAAGCCATCGTGGGCGCTGCCAACGACCGCAAGCTGACGCTGTCCGATCCTTCGGACGTTGACTCGCCGGTCGGGCGTGGACTGACTGGCAAGGTTGACGGCCAAATCGTCTTCATCGGTAGCGCCAACTATCTCCAGTCGGTCGGAATCGAGACCGCCGACTGGCAGAAACGAGCGGACGAGCTTCGTTCCGAAGGGGAAACGGCAGTGATGATCGGCATCAGCGGCAGTGTCGCTGGCCTGATCGGTATCTCAGATCCCGTCCGAAAAACGACGCCAGCGGCGCTTGCAGAGCTGGCGAAGCAGGGCATCAAGGTCGTTATGATGACCGGCGACAACAGGGTGACCGCCGAGGCCGTCGCCCGCAAGCTGGGCATCACCGAAATAGAGGCGGATGTCCTGCCTGAGCGTAAGAGCGAAGTCGTCAGTCGTTTGCGGTCGGAGGGCGGCGTAGTCGCGATGGCAGGTGACGGCGTCAATGACGCGCCCGCTCTGGCAGCGGCCGATGTCGGCATTGCGATGGGAACCGGTACAGACGTCGCGATCGAGAGTGCCGGGGTTACGCTGCTGGGTGGCGATCTGATGGGGATTGTGAAGGCTAGAAAACTGTCTCAGGCCACAATGGGCAATATCCGACAGAACCTGTTTTTCGCATTCGCCTATAATGCGGCAGGTGTCCCAATCGCCGCGGGATTGCTCTACCCATTTTTCGGACTTGTCCTGTCACCTGCGATCGCAGCGGCCGCCATGGCCTTGTCATCGGTCAGCGTGATCGCCAATTCGCTGCGTTTACGCAATGCTCGCATCGACTAACTGCCCGAATGACGTTGATTGACCTCGGCGATCGGCGGTCAGCGACCCAAGATAGCCACTGCGTCCACCGGTGAGCGCGGTGGAAGATGACAAGAAAGCAGGCCGCGATGCAGCATGACCACGATGCCAGTGACAGCAAACAAGGATCCATAACACTTGCTGGCGCTGTAGCCATGGGAACAGGGGTGATGATCGGAGCCGGCATATTCGCGTTGACCGGCCAGATTGCTCAACTCGCCGGGCCGTTCTTTCCGCTGGCCTTTTTGGCGGGAGCCATCGTCACCAGTTTTAGTGCCTATAGCTATATCAAGATGTCGAACGCCTGGCCGTCCTCGGGCGGGATCGCGATGATCTTGCAAAAATGCTACGGCCCCGGGGCGGTCGCTGCTGGGGCAGCATTGTTGATGGCGTTGAGCATGGTCGTTGCCGAAA
>JAHJOS010000710.1 GCA_018820005.1 Alphaproteobacteria bacterium
CGCCATGTGTCGAAGTCATATAGACCGCGTAGCCATGCCGTTCCGCCTCGCTCTCCACGACGGCAGCCAGCTGGGCGAAAAACGGATTGCCGATATCGGGTGTCACCAGCCCGATCGCCTCGGCTCGCCCGGTGGAAAGGCGCTTGGCCAAGAGGTTCGGGCGATAGTCGAGCTGCTGGATGGCCGCGTCGATACGCTCGCGCGTAGAAGCGGGCAGGGCGATATTGTTGTTGAGATAGCGCGACACCGTGGTCGGCGATACGCCCGCAACTGCCGCCACATCGCTCAGCGTCGCCATACCAGCTCCTTGCTTGCCCCGGTCGCCGGTCCATGCACCATCAGTGGGTCCAATCCACCACAGTCAAAGTGACGCCAGGTGCAATGGTCGCCAAGAGTTCAGTCGTACTGGCCCTGTAGTCGACAGCACCATCCACCACGTAGCCCAGCACCGCGCCAGTGATGTCACCGTATCGGTAGCCGCGGGCGAGTAAATCAACGATCGCGCTCTGCAGGGGTGACATGCTTGGATTGAAGGCGACGCTTTCGATGGCGCTACCCGTAATGACTGCGCCATCCGCCAGAGCCAGCATCACTGCGCCGGGACAGCGACTATAGGGCGTATGCGAGCGTTTCCCGGCCGCCAACAACGCCGGCGGCACACTTCCCGTCGTCCCATGCAGCGCCGGCCAGTTGACCGCGCCCGCCATCGCTCCGGCCTCTCCCAGATAGCCAGGGTCGAACGGCCAGGGATAGAGCGCGCTCAGCGGCAGGCTATGACCCAGCGGATCGATCAGCAGCAGCGCCGGGCCGCCGGCGAATTCGGACAGATATTGCCGGCAATGTGCACAGGGATGCGCTTCGCCGATGGCGATCACCGTCAGCCGCGTGCCGCGGTTGAAGGCCCGCGTGGCCACAAAGCCCTCGCCATGTAGCGTGGTGCCCAGATGCGTGCCAGGGAACTCCACATTGCCGCCGAACACCAGGTCGCCGCTCTCGGCTTCCAGCCCAATCGCGCCCACGAGGAAGTGCGAGATCGGCGGTTGGGCAAAGTTCTTGGCGAATTCGATCAGCAGCAGCATCAGGTCCGCAACGCTATCGATGCCATGGCTGGCCACGAGAGCCTGCGCATCGCTTGCTGCCATGATGCCGTCGTGGATCAGCGCCGTGGCCTCAGTAACCAGCCTCGCCTTGTCAGCATCGGAGTGCCGGGCCAGGCGGGCCGGCACAGCGGCGTCGGCGACAAAGGGATTGCTGCTCATCGGCCCCGGCTCCCGCTGTGTGCGCTGCGCATGGTTGCTATCCCCTTGTGCGTTTTGGGAAACCGCATATGATTTAGGCAATGACCCATTGACAGCATATGACAACAGCTCGATAACTCTCGTCAATAAGCTTCGTAAACCGCTTTACCTGCCAGGGCTGCATGAATTCTGTGCTCATAACCGATGCTGTGGTCTTGACCGTCAATGCGCAGAATACCGTGCATGAGGGGGGCTGGATCGCCATTCGGGACGGGCGCATTGCCGGTGTCGGCCCGCGCGAGACCCGTCCGGCGCCGACCGGATTCGACGAGGTCATCGCGCTGCCGGGTCATCTGGTCATGCCGGGCCTGGTCAATGCCCATACCCATTCGGCCATGGTGCTGTTCCGCGGCCGCTCTGAGGGGCAGAGCCTCCTCACCATGGAGGGCTGGTACAATTCCATCCGCGAGCCCGAACTCTCCCTGATCGCCGAGGACATTGCGCCAGCCGTGTCGCTGAGCTGCGCCGAGATGCTGCTCTCTGGTACCACCACCTTCTGTGACCAGTATTTCTTTGCCGCCGAAATCGCTCAGGCTGCTGCTGCCAGCGGCATCCGTGCTGTAGTGGCCTATGGCATTGTCCAACTGGGTGATGCGGAGCGCGGCGATGCCGAACTGGCCAATGCGGCCGCCTTCATTGAGCAGCAGCGCTCCGCCGATGGCCGCATCATCCCCTGGTTCGGTCCGCATGCGCCCTATGTCGACAATTCCGAGGATCTGCTGCAAGCCGAAGTGGCCATGGCGGTCAAATATGGCGTCGGCATGCACCTGCACATGGCTGCCGGTCCCGAAGACAATGTCGAGACCATGGCCCGCTATGGCTTGACCGCCACCCAGGCGCTGTCGCGCGACGGCTTTTTTGCCGGCCGCGTCCATGCCGCCCATTGCCTTGATCTCTCGGACGACGATATCGCCATCTTCGCCGCTGCGCCCGCCGCTTCCGTCGCCTATTGCGCGACAGCTGGTCTGCGTTCGGGCCGGGCAGGAGCCTGTCCTGCCGTCAAGCTCAAGGCCGCCGGCGTCACGGTGGCTCTCGGCACCGACAATGTCGCCGCCAACAATGCCTATGACATGATTGCCGAGATGCGCGTGGCCGGGCTCGTCGCCTCGCACCGTGAGGGCATCGCCCAGCCGATCTCCAGCGCCGAACTGGTCCGCATGGCCACC
>JAHJOS010000711.1 GCA_018820005.1 Alphaproteobacteria bacterium
CGCCTCGGACGGAGCCTCGGCTTCGCACTGCGCACCCCGGCGGGTTTCTTGCTTTTAGGCCGGGTGGCATATGAAGTTCACCAAGCCCTCCCTGACCTTACAGCAGCAGATCGAAAAGCTTGAAGGCCGCGGCATGTCTGTGCCCGACAAAACACTTGCGCAGCAATGCTTTCAGCACATCAGCTACTACCGCCTTAGGGCTTACTGGCTGCCGTTCGAAGTGCCCGCTGAGATAGATGGTGAACACAAGTTCGCTGATGGGACAACCTTCGAAGACGCCCTATCCCTATATGTGTTCGACCGGCAGTTGAGACTGCTCGTCATGGATGCGATAGAACGCGTCGAGGTCTCCCTAAGAGGCGCCTGGGCCTATCGACTGGCCACTCAGTATGGTCCTCATGGCTACCTTGACCCAGCGCTCTACGCCAGAAGCGACCAGTTCGCACGGGCTTTGAATTCTCTGCTCGATGAAATCGACTGGTCCAAAGACACGTTCATCAAGCACTATAAGACCAAGTACGATGATCCGGAGCATCCACCGGTATGGATGGTCTCGGAAATCCTGTCGCTTGGCCAGCTCTCGAAATGGTTCAGCAATTTGAAGGCCAGAGCTGACCGCCAAGCGGTTGCCAAGGTTTATGGGCTGGACGAAAAAGTCCTGACCTCCGCCGCCCATCACCTGACCTATATCCGCAATATCTGTGCCCACCACGGCCGGCTGTGGAACAAGCAGTTCACGGTGACGATGATGTTGCCGAGCGCTCCGTCTGCACTGAAGCTGGCGATGAACCCGGGCACAGAGCGCAAACTCTACAATACGCTGGCGATGCTGGGTTACCTGATGGGCATCGTTGCCCCGACCTCAGACTGGCGCCAACGCCTTCGAGATCTATTGGCCACTTGTGAGCACGTCAAACTGGCAGCGATGGGATTCCCCGCAAATTGGTTGGAACTGCCAGCCTGGCTGCCGCCAGTTCAAGTCGAACAAGAGGTCGAGTAATGTCCGTCCGCAAGCGTCCATCACCTCGGAAAGACGGGACGTTCCCTTGGGTGGTCGACTATACCGACGGCCAAGGCATACGGCGTCTGAAGACCTTCGACAGGAAAAAGGAAGCCGGCACCTTTGCTGCGACGGCTCACCTGGAGCTGCGAGACGGCAATGGCGTATGTGACCTTAGCGATGGGAACGCCATCGGCCTTGCCGTCCCGATCGCGTTCGTTACTCCATCGTGCCGAAGCTCGGGCATTTCGATATGTGGCGACGGCTACGTGAAGCCGACCTGGCGTGGCTCTTCTGGAAGTCGCACATCGACGATTTTGGCGTATTCACGCCAGTCGCCGCCGTGCAAACTGGATCGCCACATGCGTAGTTCTTCTGCCTTATCCTTGGCCAGCAGCGCATTTGCCTGATCAACTGGCGAGAACCGTTGCCGGACCTCGGACTCGCGGATCTGAGGTGACATATGTCCATAAGTTCTCAGGACCGTAGTCGGGTCGGCGTGGCCCAGCTGATCGGCGACCGAGTAGACAGTTGCTCCTGCCTGAATGAGCTGGCTGGCATAGGTGTGCCGAAGACCATGAAAGGTAAAATCGTCCGGCAGGCCGGCGTCGCGGACCGCGGCTTTGAACAGATGCTTGTGATTTCCGTACCATGGTGTCCCGCTGTCTTTCACGAAGAGAAAATCCTTGGGCTTCTTGCCTTTGGCGAGAGCCAAGAACCAGGCCATGCCTTCGTCAGGCAAGAACACAAATCGAGGCCGGTATTTCTTTAGTGGCATGACGTAAACACCATACCCGTCGCGGCCCACGTCTTCGCAGCGCATGTTTAGGAGCTCGGTCTGCCGGCATCCCGTGTACAAGGCGCCGAGCACGAGCCGTGCGACGTCTGGGCGGCATTTAGCGAGAAGGTCCCTGCATTCTGAACGGGACAGGTGCAGTGTCCGCGGTCGATCGACCAAGGGCAAATTTCGCAAACAGCGCCATGACCGCTCGCTGTCGATCTTGCCGCTTTCCCACGCCAGTCGGAACGACAATCGCAGAATTCCAATGAGAGTGTTGACCGTCTTCTTGCGCTTCCGAAGCTGATCAGCGTCCAGGCTTTCTATGGACCGGCGCTCCCCAATTGTCCTATTGCCACGCTTGGGGGGCGTCTCCAGCACCACACGTATGAACCGGCGTAGGTGCTCCCCGTTGAATTCGTCCAATGGCAAATGAGCGAGCCTTGGAATAATGTGATGGTTGATCAAGGAAAGGTTTGTCTCGAAGTGGGTTTGAGCGGCCGCCAAGCGTTTCCACTCGACATAGTCCGACATGGCATGTGCCACCGCATACCGGTCGCCAATGGCGCAGACGACAAGGTCCCGTCGGACACCTACGGGCTTGATGTCCGAGGCATGCTGGCCAATCCCTGATTGGGCAAACCAAGCCCACGCTGCAGCGAGCGCCTGGTCATAGTCCATGCCTTCAGGACGGGCTTCTGACCTGGCCCAACCCAGTCGCCGCCGATAGTAGGATTCCGCTCGGGTTCTGATCCGCGCATACCATGCATCGCCCGCAACGTCTCGTAAGTAGCCAATGTGTCGGCCGTACGTGATCAGGGTATAGTAGGGAGTATTGCGGACAACGAGTGCAGCTCGCACTTCGGCTGATGAGACATCTGGACGGTTGATCCGAGTGACAGGCATGAGACCTCAAAGGGCCGAGGGATGCACTGCGATGATTTTGACCTCAAGGTCGCGCACCTGGCGTGACGCAAGATGTTCTCACAAATCCCATCATTATTCGCGGGTTTACTCCATCTCTGGAACATCCCCGTGCTGAAAAATCACCACCGGCGCGCCAAATTCCCCGTTCACCAGATCGGCAGAGCGTGACCAGGCAATGACGCCAGCATAGGTGCCTAAGGCAGCCATCCGTCGGGCATCCATTTTGGCCTTGTCCTCTGATTGAACCTCCCGTGGCTCGAACGCCACCTGAAGCTCACCCTCTTCGTCGCGAACAAAGGCCAGCAGCACGATCAGCGTGGTCGTGCTGGTCTTGGGCTTTTCAACAGTCAGCATGATGCCTCCGCAATGTGATCGTTCACCCTCTCGACTTCCGTCGTGAAGGATGAGAACAAAATAGGAACAATGCCGCCAGCGAGTCAACCACCAGCCATGTCAATGGAGCCAACTACCCTCTCGAAAATGGGCCAGTCCATGTTTCGCGTTCGCTGTGACGCCTGCCAACGGCGGGGCGTGTACCGCGCGGATCGGTTGCTGGAGCTGGTCGGGGACCTGACGCCTCCGAGTGCCCTCCAAGCCATCGGACGGCTGGGCAGATGTCAGAAAGCGCTCAATCCCCCTGACATCAACGCGATCAACTATGGCATCGATCGCTGCCAGATCCGGTCAGACTACCCACCTGAGACGATCCCTCCGACCATCGGCAAGGCCATGCATGGCAAATGGCGGGGCTTTATCGCGTGCCAGCGCCATCATCAGGGGCTCAAACAGGCCAAGCCTTGTGGCGTGGAGGCCGAACTCGATCTGCCGACACTGGTGGCGGCTCTCGGCTACGACTTCGAGATTGACCGACTACCATCCAAGCTGAATGCGCCGTGCTGCGGCGGGCGCATGTTCGGGCTCCGATGGGTCGTGGGTGAAAAGAACGTCTAGGCGGCGTCCTGCTTGGTCCCAACAGCCACCACCTTCAGTATGTCGTCTTGTAGGGGTCGTTGCAGCCCGATGGCCTCTTCCTTTGGCGCCGTCAGCCAAAGCTCGACCTCATCGGGTGTGGTCAGAATGACAGGCATAGCTTTGGGGTGGACGGCGCGGACCTCCGCATTGGGTTCGGAGGTCAGGAAGCCAAAGTAGTCCGCGGTTTCGATGCCGGTCTTGACCTTGCGCACGCTGGTCCATTGCTCGACCCAGATGCCTGCGAAGAACGCCAGCGGGCGATCGTCACTGAGAGCGAACCAGGTGTCGCCAACCTTCTTGCCGTCGACGACAGCGCCGTCGAATTCGGAGAAGGAGGTAAAGGGGACAACACACCGATGCTCAACCCCCATCCAGCGGTTCCAGTGCTGGTTCCAGCGCTGCTTTTGCGGATCATAGATGTTGCGGACATTGGTGGTGCCGGCGTCCGGCTCAAGTTTGAGCAGCTCGGCAAAGTCGACGACCTGACCCTTCTCCTCAAGCTTGGCGGCGCGCTTTTTGGCGCTCTGCATCAAGGCGAACTGGCTGGAGGGAAGGCCCCAACGAACCTTTGCCAGCTCCCGCCCATGGGCGGTGTTGCGCACCACGGGCGCGGCATAGCCAGGGAATATCCCAGGCTGCGGCTCCAGGTTGCCGACACTATCGTGGATGCGATTGACCTCGCGCACGAAGTCGATGATCGCCTGGCGGTTGCTGGTGTGGGAATACAGGTTGCACATCAGCAGTCCCTCGCTTTGGTCCATCACAGCGGCACAGGCCCCAAGCATTGCGGCCGGAATGCTGGGTCACCATGCCTTGGGCACAGGGCCCGTGCAACGAGCATTTGCTTACCTGAAGCGCTCAAGATCGACCGACCAGAAGCGCGGCGCCATGGACGATCGCAGCGACCAGGGCGGCGACCGC
>JAHJOS010000712.1 GCA_018820005.1 Alphaproteobacteria bacterium
CGAAACAGCGCGCCGCGTTACCGGCAAGCGCGTGCCCCGCATGTCCCGGGCGCTGCACCACGGTTCAGGCGCGCCCAAGGCGAATAGCACGCGCCAGGATCCCCGCATCACCGGCTTTCCCGTGCCCATCGCCCAGACGGGCCGCCCCTCGGTTGTCTACTTCCCCAGTTGCGCCACGCGCATGTTTGGGGCACCCAAGTCCGAGCATGACCTGCTTTCCGTGCCCGATGCCATGCTCGCCCTGCTCGAGCGCGCCGGCTTTGACGTGCTCATGCCCGAACACCTCAATGGCCAGTGCTGTGGCCAGCCTTTCCAGTCCAAGGGATTTCCCGAACAGGCGGCCCGGGTCGGGGGCGAGCTCAAACGGGAGCTGTCGGCCCTCTCCGATGCGGGACGACTGAGCGTTCTCACCGACGCATCGACCTGCGCCAAGCATCTGCGCGAATTTCCCGGCGATGCCCCGGTCCTCGACTCCGCGCAATTCCTGCTCGCCCAGGTGCTGCCGCGGCTGACCATCTCCCAGAAACTGCCGGTTGTCGCCGTGCATCACAATTGCTCGGCCCAGCGCCTCCTCGAGCAACCCATGACCGAGACCATTGCCCGTGCCTGCGCCGAAACCATCGCGGTGCTCAGCTCCGTCACCTGCTGCGGCTATGCCGGTGACAAGGGTCTTTTCGTGCCCGAACTCAATGCGCACGCCACCCGTTTTGCCAAGGCAGACATACCGGCAGACTGTAATTTGGGGGTCTCGACCGTCAGCACCTGCGCCTCGGGCCTGAGTGAACATGCCGGCGTGCCCTTCGTCGGTCTGGCCAGCCTGCTCGAATGGGCCAGCCGCCCCTTGCACTAGACCTGACGGCAGTCAGGGGCTACTGAACCGGTTCAGCAAGCCCCGGATCGCCATGACCATCACCACCACCATCACCAGCCTCGGCCACAAGGGCGAGGGCATAGCCGAGATCGAGGGGCGCAAGGTCTTTGTGCCGCTGGTCCTGGCCGGTGAGCGGGTCGAGATTGAAGCTGATGGTGATCGCGGCACGCTCTTGGGTGTCATCACACCCGCTGCCAATCGCATCGAGCCCTTTTGTCCGCACTTTGGCGCCTGTGGCGGCTGCCAGCTTCAGCATATGGATCGCCCCAGCTACGAGGCGTTCAAGATCGGATTGGTCGAAACACCGCTGCAGTTTGCCGGCCTCGATATCAGGGTCGGCCGCTTTGTCGATGGCTCTGGCGGCGGGCGCCGCCGCGCGACTTTGCACGCCCGCCGCGAGGGCGCCGGCTATATGCGCCTGCGCAGCCATGAAGTGCATGGTCTCGATAGCTGCCCCATTCTGGCGCCGGGCCTGGCCCGGGCGCCCGAAATTGCCCGCGCCGTCATGCAGGCCGTGGGCGAGGCCGATGTCAGTTTTGTCGCGTCGCTGACGGGCCTCGATGTCGCCATCCGCACCGAGAAAAAGCAGGCGCGTGCCGATCGCGTCGCCCCGCTGGTCAGTCGTTTCAAGCTGGCGCGGCTGGCCCTCAATGGCGAAATGGTGCTGCAGGCCCAGCCCGCCATCATCACCATGGGTCGCGCCCAGGTCGAATTGCCCATCGGCAGTTTCCTCCAGGCTACCGAACAGGCCGAACAGCTGCTGGCCGATTATGTGGTTGCTGCCATGGGCCCCAAGGTCAAATCGGTCGCCGACCTGTTCTGCGGCGTTGGCCCCTTTGCGCTGCGCCTCGCCGAACAGCGCACCGTCGCCGCTTTCGACAATGACAAGCCCGGCATTGCGGCGCTCGACAAGGCGCGGCGCTTCGCCAAGGGCCTGCGCGAAATCACCGCCAAGGCGCGTGACCTTTTTCGCGATCCCCTGACCCAGTTTGAGCTGGCCTATGACGCGGTCGTGCTCGATCCGCCCCGTGCCGGGGCTGAAGCCCAGGTGCGTGAACTGGCAAAATCCAAGGTCAAAACGGTGGTGATGGTCGCCTGCGATAGCAGAACTTTTGCCCGCGATGCCGCCATTCTGGTGGCCGGCGGCTACGTTATGAGCGATCTGATAGCGGTGGATCAGTTCACTCAATCCACCCATGTCGAAATTGCTGCCACATTTAGGCGCTAGGTCATGTCTGGCGAATGCGACGCACTCGAACCCGCGTTGCTCGCTTTGCAAAACTATTCATCAATCGTGAGCGACCGTTTCGGGCGGATGACGTCGCCTTGGAGAGACTAATGCACATTCTGAAATCAGGTTTTGCCGCGCTTGCCCTCTGTGCCGGCCTTGTCATACCCACTCTTGCTGCCGATGAGACTGTCCCCAGTGGCACGTTCGTTGATCAATACGGTACGTCTTTTGAGTTTCAGCCCTGTGGCACCGACAGCAATGCCCTGTGCGCCGTGCTGACCACCCTCAAGGGGGCTTCGGCCACACAAGATAACCTTGCCTTCGTTGGCAAGCAGGTCATTGCGGCCGAGCAGGTCGCGCCCAATGCTTGGAAGGGCTCGCTTGTTGCCGGCGGCCTGAGTGCGGAAGCCACCATCACCCAGGTTGACCCCAATACGGTCACCATTCAGGGTTGC
>JAHJOS010000713.1 GCA_018820005.1 Alphaproteobacteria bacterium
CGACGATATCGGCCGGCACGCCCTCAGGTTCTTCAGTGATGATGATCGCCAACAGGTCCTTAGCACCCTTGGACGAAATCACCCCGGCAGCGACCAGATCGACGATACCAGCAATCTGGGCCGGCTTGAGATGGGTTTCCCAGATGGCCAGGCCCTGGCTGTTGGCAAAGGCCGCCACATCGGCGTTCAGCATATTGGCCACGGCCTTGCCGTCGCGCGTGCTGCCGCCGTGATTGACCACCGACTCGAAATAATCGGCGGTCTCGCGGTCGAGCGTCAGCACCATGGCGTCATAGGAGGTGACGCCAAAATCACGCATGAAGCGCGCGGTCTTTTCGTCGGGCAGCTCGGGCAGCTTTGCCGCGAGTGCGGCAACGAAGGCATCGTCGAACTCGAGCGGCAGCAGGTCCGGATCGGGGAAATAGCGATAGTCCTGCGCATCTTCCTTGGATCGCATCGACCGCGTCTCGCCCAGCTTGGGGTCATAGAGCCGGGTTTCCTGCTCGATCACGCCGCCGTCCTCGAGAATATCGATCTGGCGGCGCGCCTCGAACTCAATAGCCTGGCCGGCAAAGCGGATGGAATTGACGTTCTTGATCTCGCAGCGCGTGCCGAACTCGCCGCCTGGACGACGCACCGAGACGTTGACGTCGGCGCGCATGGAGCCCTGCTCCATATTGCCGTCGCAGGTGCCCAGATAGCGCAGGATCGAGCGCAGCTTGGCCAGATAGGCCTTGGCCTCTTCAGACGAGCGGATGTCGGGCTTGGAGGCGATCTCCATCAGCGCCACTCCAGCGCGGTTGAGATCGACAAAGCTCATATTGGGGTGCTGATCGTGCAGCAGCTTGCCCGCATCGGTTTCCAGATGCAGCCGTTCGATGCCGATCTCGACATCGTCGCCGTCAACCTCGAGCGCCACAACGCCCTCACCGACGATGGGGTCCTTGTACTGGGAGATCTGGTAGCCCGGCGGCTGGTCGGGATAGAAATAATTCTTGCGATCGAACACGCTGCGCTTGTTGATCTGGGCCTTCAGGCCCAGGCCCGTGCGCACGGCCTGTCGCACGCATTCCGCGTTGATGACGGGCAGCATGCCGGGCATGCCGGCATCAACGAAGGACACATTGGAATTGGGCGCATTGCCGAACAGCGTCGAGGCCCCCGAGAACAGCTTGCTCTCGGAGGTGACCTGCGCATGCACTTCCATGCCGACGATCACTTCCCAGTCACCGGTCGAACCGGCGATGAAGCTCTTGGGGTTGGGCGTGCGCGTATCGATAAGGGTCAATTGAGCATCCTGCTAGGCAAGGCGAAATGGTGCCAAACGAATAGAGCGAAGGGCTTGGCGATGCAATGGTTTGCGCGGCCTCGGGCTCAATCCTCGCCGATATCGCCGGTAAAGGGCAGCAGGCGCTTTTCCAGATGCACGCTCATGAAGGGTTCATGGCTGGCCTGCCCGTCCTGGCGCAGCGCCAGGATGTGGTAGCCCTGGTTTTCGTAGAACCGGACCGCCGGGACATTGTCTGCCGGGGTTTCCAGAAACACCCGGCTGGCGCCCTCAAGCTCGAGCATTGATTCCATGCGGCGCAGCAGCATCGAGCCCAGCCCCTGCCCCTGCACCTCTGGCGCCACGAAAAGGTAAGGAATATAGGCCCGGCGTGCCGAGCGTGAGCACCAGCCGACCACTACGCCAGCGACCTGGGCGACGATGATGCGATTGAGCGTCTCGACCACCACCTGGGCGAGGCGCGCCTTTTCGTACTGCTGCATCCCCGGCCTGGGTGTCAGCAGCGGAAAAATCCCGCTTTCCCAGGCGCGATAGGCGATATCGGACAGGCGACCCACGTCGCCGGTTTCTGCTCTGCGAATGGTGACAGCAGGCAAGACGACCTCCGCACTAGCTGCGACGACGCGCAGCGATGATGCCCTTCTCGTAATTGATGTTCCAGTCGATCAGGGTACGCCACACAAGTTCGGCCTGATCCTCGTCAAGATCAAGACCCAAACTGCGCTCCCGCACGCGGGCAATCACGGCCTCAATACGGGCTGGGTCGCGGGCTTCATGCGGATCGGTCTTGATCTCGGCCATGCGGGTGACATAGCGGTGCCGCTCGGCAAACAGGTTCAGCAAGGCCTGGTCGACGCGATCGATCTCGGCGCGAACATCGTCCTTGGAGTGGCAATCGGCAGGCAGTTTTACAGCGGTCACGGCGCGTTCCAGTCAAATCATGCTGTTGCAGGTTTGCACCGGCTGGGCAGCGATTTCAACCGCCCGTCTTGTGCAAACCCCAGCAAGGGCGCTATCCAAACACCCATGTCTAATCAGTCTGAGACCCACTGACGCCCCGTCCACATGCGACGGGGCATGAATGAACCAGCCGCCGCTGAGCGCGATGCCAGTGGTCGGCTCTGTTTGTTCGCGGGTTCATGGTGACGGGTGCTTTCCCCGGCCAGGATCCGCCAGCTCAGGCACATAGATTACCATGGATATTTCCAGAAGCGAGCAGCGGGTGCTGCATGCACTGGCTCAAGGCGGCACCATTGCGGTCCTTCGCGACGCGGAAGGCCGCATAATCGGCTACGAACTCATCAACCGCGAGGGCTGGCGAATGCCGGCGCCGGATCAACTGCTGTTTCGCAAGCTCAAGGCCAAAAAGGCCATCAAATCGAGTGGTGGCCGGCCCTATCGGATTACCCGTCGAGGGTTGGAACTGGTGCGCAGTCAGGTCGATAATCGGTAGCCGATAGGCTACGGATATCACATCGTTTGCCCTCCAACCCAGCCGACATTCGGCGAAAACGGCACCCAGCCGTGGGGTACTTCTCGTTCAGTGGGGCCGGACCATCTCAGGATGGATTCCGGCCCGCGCCGGAATCCATCCTGGGTGGGGCGTGATTTGACTTTGGGTCGCGCGCACCACCCACTGCCGTCACCGGAGGAGCCTATGAACAACCAGATTCGCCTTGGCGCCATTTGTTGGTTGCTCACCATCGAGTTCTTTATCGCGCAGGCGATCGCCCAGACCGCTTTTCCGGGCTATTCGCTGACCGAGATGGATATCAGCCTGCTGGGACTGACGGGTTGCACTACGGACGCTCAGGCAGCGTGCTCTCCGCTCCATCTGGTGTTCAACGCCGGCATGGTGCTCAACGGGGCGCTGGTCGTCCTCGGCGTCTGGTTCACCCGTGAGCTCTGGCCCGCCTCGCGCCTGAAGCTGGCGGCGCTATGGCTGCTCGCCGTCGGTGGCGGCGATGGCAGCATGCTGGTGGGGCTTTTTCCGCTCGACGTCTATCTGCCGTTTCACATCGTCGGCGCGACGCTGGCGCTGTTCGCGGCCGGCTTTGGCATGCTGGCGATGTCGGCGGTGGTGTGGGAAAGATATCGGGCCTTCGCGCTCTATACGCTGGCGACCGGCGCCATCACCATCGCCGCCTTCGTGCTCTATGTGCTGGAAATCTATCTGGGGCTGGGGCGCGGTGTCATGGAACGTATTGCCGCCTGGCCACATACGGTCTGGTATATCGTGACGAGCACGATGATCCTGCGCAGGCATTTTGCCGGTACGGCGCAATAGCGATAAGGCCGGACGCTCCGCCCTGGCCGCTTCTTAGTGCCTGGTAACCTCGCTGAGGGCAGCCGAGATATGTTCCCACTCGCTGGCCACGCTGGCGGTGGCGCGGCGCTTGCCGGCCCGACGATACCAGTAATCGGCATTGCCCATGTCGGCTTCGATCCAGTGCATCAGGGCATGGACCCAGTCAAAGGCCTGCACGCCCTCCATGGACTGGACGATATTGTGCGCCTGTTCCCACTCCGGCCCGACCCGCAGGCTGCCCTTTTTGAGCCACCACAGCGCCTGCAGCGGCTTGCTCATGTCCTTGGGCGGCTCGGACCAGTCCAGCGTGGTGAAGATATCAGTGGCCATGGATTTTTCTCTTGTCGGCCCGGACGCCATTTGCGGGGACGTCACTACCAATTTCAGTTTGCGCATCTGCGCCAAATAAGGCGGAACGGCCGAAGGATCAAGTACCAGGGCTATTCGTCACCCAGAAGGTCAGGTTCGAGCTCAGCATAGAGCGGACCCAATTGCGCCAACAGGGCATGCGCCTGGGCGCGAGACTTGGCCCAGGCTTTGTCTGACAATGGCGGTGCATCGGCAGGCACACGCGCCACCTCTGCAGCAAAAGCATTGAGCGCGGCGACATCCTCGTAAGACAGATCGCCCTCGGACGCTTCAATCAATGGCCGGGTGCTCTGGCAGATCTCCCAGCGGTATTCGGCCGGGAGATTGACGCCTTTGGTCTTGGGTTCCACGACGAGCCCTGCAATGCAGCGCAGATGCTCCATGTAGACGCCAAGGTCCGACGCAAACCCTCCAGCACCGTCAGTCGGGGACCAACCAGCCACCTGTTACCACCAACGCTTTGGCGAAAAGTCCATGTCGGCGCTGCGCTCGATGACACGGGCGGCCGCAAACAGGGTTTCCTCGTCAAACGGCTTGCCGATCAGCTGCAGGCCGAGCGGAAGACCCTTGCCATCCTTGCCAGCGGGCACGGCAATGCCGGGCAGGCCAGCCATGTTGACGGTCACGGTGAAGACGTCGTTGAGGTACATGGCGACCGGATCGGCCGCCAGAGCCTCATCGCCGATGCCAAAGGCCGCCGACGGTGTCGCCGGGGTCAGGATCGCGTCGACGCCGGCATGGAAGGCGTCATCGAAATCCTTCTTGATCAGCGTGCGCACCTTCTGTGCCTTGACGTAATAGGCGTCAAAGTAACCGGCAGACAGCACGTAGGTGCCGATCATGATGCGGCGCTTGACCTCACGGCCGAACCCGGCAGCGCGGGTCAGCTCATACATGTCGGTGATATCCTTGCCGGTGACGCGCAGGCCAAATTTGACGCCGTCGTAACGCGCCAGATTGGACGAGGCTTCGGCAGGGGCGACGATGTAATAGGCCGGCAGCGCATATTTGGTATGCGGCAGGCTGATATCCTTGACCGTGGCGCCTTCGGCGCGCAGCCAGTCGAGGCCCTGGGTCCAGAGCTTTTCGATCTCGGCCGGCATACCGTCCTGGCGGTATTCGCGCGGCACGCCAATGGTCAGACCCTTGACGCCGCGTTCGACGGCGGCGGCAAAATCGGGGACAGCGATATCAACGCTGGTGGAATCCTTGACGTCGAAACCGGACATGGAGGTCATCATCAGCGCGGCGTCTTCCACCGTGCGGGCGATCGGGCCGGCCTGATCGAGCGAGGAGGCAAAGGCCACCGTGCCCCAGCGCGAGCAGCGGCCATAGGTCGGCTTGATGCCCACGGTACCGGTGAAGGCAGCAG
>JAHJOS010000714.1 GCA_018820005.1 Alphaproteobacteria bacterium
CGAATGCGCCAATAGGCAGCGACCACGTTCTGCGTTGACAGGCTAATGTGATCGAAAAAAAGCCGCGCAACGGCAACTGCCGCATCGGCGCGCGTCTGGGGGGACAGCGCCGCGCGAGCAGCATGGGCCTTGATCCGCAGGGCGGCCTTGGCCTCTTCTATCTTCTCGTCCACCATGCGCCGCGCTGCAACCTGCTCTTGAATTAGGAGCCGCCCTGGCCGTGGGATAAGCGATCCCGGAACCTACTTTACGTAGGTGGGCGCCGTATGTCCGAACCCACGGGTCCGGCCAGGGACAGCTCCCTGAGAATCGTTAAGGCCCCGGGGATATTGGTATCCTCACGCACCGGGCAGCCCACGAGATATAGTGCGTTGACAGCGCGCTGCCTAGAGCACCATAGCCCAATGTAGACCATTATTACGGCGCTGCCCCTTCTGTTGGTCCCCAGGTCTGGAGCCCTCCATGTTTGCACACATTCTCGTCGTTATCATCATTGCCATTGCCATCACCGGCCTGGCGGAACGGCGCAATATTCAGCCTGCCCTACTGGTGGCAATCGTGGGTCTTGCCGCCTCCTTTATTCCGGGTGTGCCGCGACTTGAACTGGCCCCGGAAATCATCCTGGGACTGTTCCTGCCGCCCATGTTGTTTTCGGCCGCAAGTGACTTTTCCTTTTCCAGCTTCCTCAAGCGCTTGGGGTCGATCGTCAACCTGGGCGTCTTCATGGTTTTTGTTACAGCCGCGGTGGTTGGCCTTGTCGCAACATTGTTTGTGCCAGGCTTGAACCCGGCATCGGCCATCGTGCTTGGCGCTGTTCTGGCGCCTCCCGACGCCGTTGCAGCCATCGCCATCGGACGCAAGGCGGGCTTGCCGACCGCCGTCATGACAGTGCTCAAGGGCGAAAGCCTGATCAATGATGCGGCGGCGCTGACGCTGTTTACCGTGGCGGTCGCCGCCGTGGCAGGCACCCACACCTTCATATCCAGCACACCGCTCTATTTTCTCTATTCGGCCGTAGTCGGCGTCGTGGTCGGCATTGTCATCGGCAACCTTGCCCAGGTCGCGCGTCGCAAACTGACCAATCCTTCGCTCGCCACAGCGGTCTCGGTGATCGTGCCGTTTGCCGCCTATCTGGTGGCTGAGGAGCTGCACGCCTCGGGCGTGCTGGCCGTGGTGGCTGCCGGTTTTGCCCTGGGCCACCACGCCGCCAAGGCCGGCTATGCCGAGCGCATCCAGGAGCGCAATTTCTGGCGCACCATCGATACGCTGCTCGAGACCTTCGTCTTCGCCTACATCGGCCTGCAGCTGCGCTTTGTCATTCTGGATGCTGACGCCGCCGGCTACGATATGTGGGAATTGCTGGCCGCTGCCGCCGCCATTTTCTCCGCCGTCACCCTGGTCCGCTTCGCCTGGGTGTTTGTGACCGCTTTGCTCGGGCGCTGGCGCCACAACCGCATCAGTCAGCGCCTGGCGCAACTGGACGCCGAGCAACCCTCACGACTGAAGCGCCGCCCCCCCATGCCGCAGCGACCGCTGAGCTGGAAGGAAAACCTGGTGGTCGGATGGACCGGCATGCGCGGCGTGGTGACGCTGGCGGCGGCCGCCGGTATTCCTGCCCTTACCGTCATGGGTGACGCCTTTCCCGGGCGCAACGCCATTCTTGCCATCGCGTTCTTTGTCACCATTGCCACCCTGGTCATCCAGGGGCTCAGCCTGCCCTGGCTCATCAACAGGCTCAAGCTGGACGACGCGCTCGACCGCCAGTTCACCGCGGAACAGGATGCATTGGCCCAGCAGATTAGCGACCAGGCAGACCGCAAGACATTGGAAGACTATCTGGCCACCGAGCTGTCGCCGGACACGCGCAAACTCACCGAGTTGATGGCCCAGCGTCTGGCCGCCAGGCAAGCTCGTACCGGGCTGGATTTTGCCGCCAAGACATCGCTGGCCCTGGGCAGCATGATGCTGGAGGAGCGGCGCAGCCAATTGCTGGCAGCACGCGACGCCCGCATTCTCGATGACACCGTGCTGCGCGACACGCTTGAGCAGATGGATATCGAGCAGGCCTTCATGGACTCCATGGCCGGCCGCGAGACTTAGCCCTGCGGTAGCGGCGCCGCTTCGTCGAGCGTGCTGGCCACGCCTTCGAGCACGCGCGCCGCGTCCGAAAGACGATCCGCAAAACGGATTTCCAGCGCCTCGATCTCAGCAGCGACCTCCTGGCCTGCCCGGCTGAGTACCAGAACTTCGGTCTCGAGCGCCTTGATGCGGCGCTCGGCCTCGGCCAGTTCGTCCACAACGGCAATGCCAGCCATGACCGTAAGCCGGTTGTCGCCGATCTCGCCCACGACGCCCTTGAGCTGTTCGACATGGCTGTCAAAGCGCTCTGCCAGCCCGATCAGATGCTGCTGCTGGCCCTCTTCACAGGCCATACGGTACTTGCGACCATTGATCTCTACATTGACTTCAGGCATCGCCTACTCCGCCTTGGCCAGCACGGCACGCACGGTCTCCATGGCTTCAACCAGGCGCCGCGATACGTCATGGGCGCTATCGTCGAGGCGCTTGGCGCGCGCTGCAGTCTTGTCCAGTTCAGTAGCGAGGCGACCGCGTTCGTGCACAAGCCGCTGGACATCCACTTCGATGCGTTCGCGCTGGCGGATACGGGTGCTTAAATTGTTGACCGATTGATCCAGCCGCGCAATGGCGCGATCGAACCGCGCCTGAGCGGCGGTCAATCCATCTTGAAGTTCCGTGTCACTCATTGCTGCTACGGTCCTCAACACGCGGCGATTCCGGCGCCAACAGCCTGCCTTAGCACCACGCGCATTGCAACCGCTCTCGGCGATTACTGGCCGGCACTGTCATTGACAGTCAATCCGAACCTGTTATGCCTCGAACCCGCCTTTGGGAGGAGGCTCAAGGCGCCTCTTCTCCCCAGATTTCAGTCTTAAGGAAAGCGCGAGCCCGATGACGAACACAGCCCAGCAGAACGATTTGGCCAATGCGATCCGCTCCTTGGCGATGGACGCGGTTGAAAAAGCCAATTCCGGCCACCCAGGCCTGCCCATGGGCTGCGCCGATATTGCCACTGTGCTGTTCACCAAGGTGATGAAGTTCGATCCCACCGACAGCAAATGGGCTGACCGCGACCGGTTCGTTCTCTCCGCCGGCCATGGCTCGATGCTGCTGTATTCCAGCCTTTATCTGCTGGGCTACAAGGACATGACCATCGACCAGGTCAAGAACTTCCGCCAACTGGGCTCCATCACCGCCGGCCATCCCGAGCATGGCCACGCCGAAGGCATTGAAACCACCACCGGCCCGCTCGGTCAGGGCGTTGGTAATGCCGTGGGCATGGCCATTGCCGAAGCCAAGCTTTCTGCTGAATTTGGCGATGAACTGGTCGACCACCACACCTGGTGCCTGGCCGGCGACGGCTGCCTGATGGAAGGCATTTCCCAGGAAGCCATTGCCCTGGCCGGCCATCTCAAGCTCAACAAGCTCACCCTGATCTGGGACAACAACTCCATCACAATCGATGGCGCGGTCTCGAACTCCGACAGCACCGACCAGATCGCCCGCTTCAAGGC
>JAHJOS010000715.1 GCA_018820005.1 Alphaproteobacteria bacterium
CCAATGCTTATTCAGTGCGGGTCGAGCTGCAGGCCGATTGCTATGCCGGCGTCTGGGCCAATTATGCGGGCCAGGAGGATCTGCTCGACAATGGTGATATCGAAGAGGCTCTCAACGCGGCCAACCAGATCGGCGACGATACGCTGCAGAAAAAGATGCAGGGCTATGCCGTCCCCAAGACCTTCAACCATGGCACCTCGGCGCAGCGGAAAAGCTGGTTCGAGCGCGGCTACAAATCTGGCAGCCCCGCCGATTGCGACACCTTCTCGGGCAACGTCTAGTGCAACACACAAGCGGATGGTCCTGTGCTGGGAATTCCTGAGAACGTGATGACCCACGTTCGGCGCTTCGGTTTTTCCGGGGCGCTGGCTGTGTCGATCGTGGTGGTCATGCTGTTCGGCATCAACCCCATCACGGTGCTGACCGGGCAGGTGGCCAAGCCTCTGCCACATACCCCGCTGACGGCGCTGGCCGCCATTGAGGCCGGCGACGGCCAGCCGGCCGATCTGGTTAGTGCGTTGGAGCGGGAAACCGATGGCTTCTGGGCCCGCGGTTTCCGCAATGGCGCGGCCTTTTATCCGGCCGCCGAACTGGTAATGGTGCCCACCCGCACCGATCTGGGCTGTGGGATGTCGGGGTCCAGTATCGGCACGTTCTACTGCCCGGAAAACAGCACCATCTATGTCGACATGGCCGCCTATGCTGATCTTGTCACGGCCTATCCGGACGCCGGTCATCAGGCCGAGGCCTATCTGATCGGGCTGGCCTATGGTCACCATGTGCAGAATGCGCAGAAGATGTTCGAGGAACGGCAGCAGCAAAGCGCCAGTATGGACCAGTCGGTTCTGGACGAATTTGACGAACGATTGAGCGCTCAGGCAGCATGCTACGCTGGGGCGTCAACCAAATGGGCCGGGCTGCCGGCACTGCTCGACAAACCAGCTATCGCCGAGGCCATCGGGGCGGCGCTGGCCGGCGGACGCGACGTTACCCGCGCCACGTCGCGGGCGGCTGATCCTTTGCCGCATGATCTCGCGCCTGCCAGTGCTGAACTGACCCGGCAGTGGTTTGATATTGGCTATGCCATTCCAGCCATCGGCAGCTGCCGGCTGGACAAGATCGAATTGTCCAGCTGACACCTGTTCTGGCGGTGGGCCGTTACGACCGGCTCGTGCCGGGCTGCCCTCAGGCAGCCGGCGCGGCCTGTTCGGGGCGCTGCTCGAGCCCCTTCTGGGCGCGAACGTGGTTGAGGAAGCGCGTGAAGAGGTAGTGGCTGTCGCGCGGGCCGGGGCTCGCCTCGGGGTGGTACTGCACCGAAAAAATGGGCTTGCCATCAACGCTCAGGCCCGCATTGGACTGGTCGAACAGCGAGATATGGGTCTCGGTCACGCCGGTGGGCAGGCTGGCCTTATCAACGGCAAAGCCATAGTTCATCGAGGTGATTTCCACCTTGCCGGTGGTCAGGTCCTTGACCGGGTGATTGGCGCCGTGGTGGCCCTGATGCATCTTGGACGTGGTGGCGCCCAGTGCCAGGCCCAGCAGTTGGTGGCCAAGGCAGATGCCGAACACCGGCTTGCCGGTTTCCATCAGCGCCTGAATTGTGGGCACGGCATATTTGCCCGTCGCAGCCGGGTCGCCCGGGCCGTTGGACAGGAAGATGCCATCAGGGTTGTGCGACAGCACATCGGCGGCAGTTGCCGTTGCGGGCACGACGGTGACCTTGGCGCCCTGATTGGCCAGGCAGCGCAGGATGTTGCGCTTGGCGCCGAAGTCGATGGCCACGATGTGGAACTCTGGGTTCTCCACCGTGCCGTAACCCTTGTCCCACTGCCAGCCGGTCTGGTCCCAGTGATAGGTCTGTGCCGTGGTGACTTCCTTTGCCAGGTCCAGGCCCTCAAGGCCGGGGAAGGCCTTGAGTTCAGCTGAGATCGAGGGCTCGTCGAACTGGCCATCGTCGGCATGGGCGATCACGCCATTGGGCATGCCATGCTCGCGGATCCTGGCGGTCAGGGCACGGGTGTCGATGCCGGTGATGCCGATGATGTTGCGCTTCTTGAGCCAGGCATCGAGCTTTTCGATGGCGCGGTAATTGGATGGGTTGGTGATGTCGGCCTTGAGCACGACGCCCCGCACGCCCGAGAGCGCAGCCATGTTGACCGTCTCGATGTCTTCGTCATTGGCGCCGACATTGCCGATATGGGGGAAGGTGAAGGTGATGATCTGCCCGGCATAGGAAGGGTCGGTGAGGATCTCCTGATAGCCGGTCATGGCGGTGTTGAAACACACCTCCCC
>JAHJOS010000716.1 GCA_018820005.1 Alphaproteobacteria bacterium
GTATTGTTGGCGGCCTGGAACAGCTGGTAGCCCGGGGTGAGGACGGCCATGGCAAGCGCATAGCCCACTACGCCAATGGCATTGGGCAAGAAGGCCAGGAGACATGCGCCGGTGCCCAACAGCGCCAGGCCCACGGCCAGAACCCTATTGTACTGCCAGGCATCGACCAGGCGACCGGCGGGTACGCCGCTCAGGATGGAAATCAGCGGACCGATCGCCATGACCAGGCCCACGGCACGGGCATCAAGGCCCAGAGCGAGCCCAAGATAGAATGGTCCGACCACCAGGGTGGTCATCATGACAGCCGCGACCAGCAGGTTGATGAGCAGGTTGGGCACCAGACGCCATTGCAGGGCCGACCACAGGGTGGAGGGCTTGGCCAGCCTGCGGATGTGCTCACGCGGCAGGGCGGTGAAAGCCAGCAGCATGGTGAGCAGCGTGAGCGGCACTTGCACCCAGAAGATGCCGCGCCAGCCCGTCGCCGGGATCAGCAGGCCGCCGAGCGACGGCCCTAGGGCCGTGCCCAGGGCCGAGATGGTGCCTAGTAGACCCATGGCCCGACCCATGCGGGACGGCGCCGTGATCTGGCGCATCAGGGCCATGGGCAGCGTCATCAGGAAGGCCGCGCCCATGCCTTGGAGCGCCCTTGCGCCAACCAGCAGCCCCAGACTGGGCGCCAGGGCGCAGAGCAGCGACGCCAATGCGAAAATGAGCAACCCCACCAACAACATGGGGCGGAGGCCGAAGCGATCGCCGAGCCGCCCGGCGATGAGCACCGAGATCGTGAGCGCGGCCAGATAGGCAATGACGACGGCCTGCACGGCGCTGAAGGGCGCGGCGAAGGCCTCGGCAAGGGGTGGCAGGGCAATATTGGCAATGCTGGTACCCAGCGAGGCCAGCAGCATTGCCAGGGCCAGACTGACCATGATTGCCGTTGGATGGACGGACGAATTGCCTGTGTCAGACTGTTGCATGGTGTTTGTCGCTTGCCTTGATTTGGGTTCGAGAGCAGTCTGCCACTTCAAGTTCACTTGAGGTCAAGCGCCATGTTTCTAGATATTGGGGAGGTATCGGCCCGCAGTGGGATCAAGCCATCGGCCCTGCGCTACTACGAGGAGGCAGGGCTGATCGCGTCGGTCTATCGGCATGGATTGCGCCGGCAGTTTGCGCCCGAGGTGCTGTTGCAGCTCAAGCTGATTGCCATGGGCAAGACGGCGGGCTTTTCGCTGCACGAGATCGCCAGCATGTTTGGGCAGAGTGGGCTCAAGGAACTGCCGCGCGCGGTGCTGCGCGAGAAGGCCGATGCCATCGATCAGCAAATCGATGAGTTGACTGCGCTGCGCGATACGCTGCGCCATGTCGCCGATTGTGCGGCGCCATCGCATATGGAATGCCCGACGTTTCGGCGGCTGGTGGACCTCGCCGGCCGGCGCGTCAGCAAGCGGGTCAAGCCGGCGCTGTCATCGCGCCAGGATGGCAAACAGGGCGGATGAGGCGGGCGCCGCTGCAGTCGTCGAGCGCGGACGCCCCGGGCCAAATTTGTCGGCGGCTGCGCACCGAACGGACCCGGCAGCGTGGCAGTTCCGCAGGATTTATCGGTTTGCCCTGTGCAAGTCTGTTGCTGTGAGGACGGCTGAAGAGAAGGAATGACCAAAATGGCGCAATCAGCTTACGAGGCGCGGCTCGACAGGGTGCTCGAGCACATTCATGCCCATCTCGACGAGGACATCGGGTTCGAAACGTTGGCCGAGGTGGCGTGCCTGTCGCCCTATCACTGGCACCGGATCTATGTGGCGATGCGGGGTGAGACGATCACGGCGACAATCCGGCGGCTGCGGCTGGCGCGGGCAGCCGAACGGCTGGCCAATTCCGACTTGGCACTGGCAAGCATTGCTGATCAGGCCCGCTATGGCTCGGCAGACGCCTTTGCGCATGCCTTCAGAGAGGCTTATGGCCTGACGCCGGCCGCCTATCGCGCCGAGGGATCGCATGCCGTCTTCAAGGCCGCGAACCGGGCGGGCGATGCCAGGGGCTTTCCAATCCATATCGAGATCCTGCCAGCAGTTCGCTGTGCGGCAATGGCGCATCAGGGCCCCTATATCGAGATCGATCGCGCCATGGGGCAGTTGTTCGCCCAGCTTGGGGTGCAAGGGGCCCTGCCCGCCGCGCCGCAGATGATGGCGGCGTTTTTCGATGATCCCGACCTGGTGGCTAGTGATCGCCTGCAGTCGCAGGCCTGCGTGCCGATTGAGGAGGCGGTTGAGTTGGCGCCGCCGCTGCTGGACGCAGTTCTGCGCGGCGGGCTTTATGCACGGCTGCGCTATGTGGGGCCTTATGCCGACATGCGCGATGCCTATCGCTGGCTGTTCGGCGTCTGGCTGCCCGGCTCGGGCTATGCGGCTGACGATGCGCCGGTGCTCGAGGCCTATCGCAACGATCCGCGTGACACGCCGCCCCTGGCGCTGGTCACCGATATCCATCTGCCGCTGCAGGCGTCGTGATGGGAGAGCTGACAGCGCCGCCGGTTCCAGAAGCTGTCGCGCCAGCGTTTGCGGCAGTTTCGGCGCCAGTGCGCAATCACCTGCTGCGCATTCGCCAGCTAATCTTTGCGGTGGCCGATACGACGCCGGGGGTCGGTGTGCTGACCGAAACGCTCAAATGGGGCGAACCGGCCTATCTGACCGCAGCCACCGGCAGTGGCAGCACCATAAGGCTGGGGGTGGCCAAGGGTGAGGAAAACACTGCGGCGGTGTTCTTCAACTGCCACACCAGCCTGGTGGACAGTTTTCGCGCGCAGTTTTCCGATACGTTTGCCTATCAAGGCAATCGGGCGATCCTGCTTCCGGCGACGGCACCCGTGCCGGAGACCGAACTGGCAATGTGCCTGGCCATGGCGCTGACCTATCATCAGCGGGCGAAAGGGTCGAGGAGCGACATCGCCGCCCGCTGAGTCGGCGCGGCGGGCTGGCGTGAAGTGCCTAGACGCCCATGGCTGATTTGGTGGCGAAGGCGACAATGAGCAGCGCGATTGCCGCGAGACCGACGAGGACGGGCATGGAGAGTGTTGGCGCCGGCGTATCGCCGGTGCTTTCGACGGTGTGCCGGGCGGACAAATAGGCGGCGATGGCCAGGGCGGCGCCCAGAACCGTGCCGGTCCATTCCAGCGTTGCCAGAAGGTTTGACATCGGCTCGGGCGGCACGGGGAAAATGCGGCCGAGATCGAGCAGATAGACGGCGACGAAGCCAAGGCCGGCGAGCATGGCGAGGCCGGAGAAGCGAGGGGTGCGCGCCACGGCATAGGCGAGCACGAGACTGCCCAGGCCCAGCACCGTCAGAAACACATTGAAGGCCCCCAGCACCAGCGCGGAATAGGCGCTGAAGTCGCGCGTTTCGACAAAGCCGCCGGGCACCATGAGCGCCAGATTGACGGCAGAGGCGACGAGCAGAAAGGTCGTGACGGTGCGAGAATTGGCCATGGGATCAATCCAGGAGTGATGGGGAAAGGGCGGATGTCGGTGCGGCGGGCGCCAGCATGGCGGCGAACAGGCCAAGGACCTGCTGATTGAGAGCCAGGGCTGCATCAGCCCCAAAGTCACCGGCATTGTCGGCAAACCAATTGTCAGCGGCGCGGGCGGCGGCAAAGGCCATGCCCGTCAGCAGATCAA
>JAHJOS010000717.1 GCA_018820005.1 Alphaproteobacteria bacterium
ATGGCGTGCTGGCCATGACACTGGTCCGTCGCCTGCTGGGCGGCGCGCCGCAAGCTGCGTTTCTCCGCGAGATCGCGGCTGCGTCGCGCCGGCCAGCGGATGAGGAACTGCTCGATGCCCTGCGGGTCGAGTGGACGGCGGCAGCCGACGCGGTGCGGGCGGCCCCCGAACCGGGACTTGCAGCTGCCGCCCTGATGGAATTGACAGGGATGTTGTTTTTTGCGGCCTGCTGGATACGGCTGGAAGCTGCCGGTGGCGATGGGCACCGTGCGGAGCGGATCGCGCAACTCGGGCAGTATTTGCGCGTCAGCCTCTTGCCCAATGCCGCGGCCTTGCGAATAAGGTGCCAGGGATTGGCGCAGATGACACAGCAGGAGCACGCATGAGCGAAACCAAGGCGCCGCCCAAAGCCAAAGCCGTGCGCCAACGCTTCCGCAATGAGGTCGTCACCGAGATTGTCGGCTATCGCCTGCGCCGCGCGCAGGTGCAGGTGTTCCAGGAGTTCAACGCACGCTTCGCCGACTATCAATTGCGGCCCGCTGAATATTCGGCACTGGCGCTGATCGCGGCCAACCCCGGCAGCAAGCAGATCGAGGTCGCCAATGCGCTGGGCATCAAGCGCGCCAATTTCGTGGCGCTGATCAACATGCTCGAAACCCGCGGCCTGATCGACCGGCGCCAGCCGGCCAATGACCGGCGCTCCCATGCACTGTTCCTGACGGCTGAGGGGGAGAGCCTGATGGAAAAGCTCGACGTGGCTCAAGCCGAGTTCGAGGCGGAGTGTGTCAGAAAGCTGGGTGGACCGGCGGCACGCGAGCAGCTGATGGAACTGCTCGACCGGCTGATCGACAGCGGAGGCTAGTTTCCGCTTAGTGCCTCTAACACACGGGGCGGCAGGGCCTGACCCTTGATGCGGCCCGGCTGGTCGGGATCAACGCCGGCCCAGACCCGGATTTCATGGGCCTCGATGGCCAAATCGTCACCATTGAAGAGCTGGTGGCTCACCATAAAGCTCGAGCGGCGCAGTTCGGTGATGGTGGTCACGATACGCACCACGTCGCCAAAGCGGGACGGCTTGATGAACTTGGCGCCGGTATCGACCATGGGAATGCCCACGATATCGAAGGTATTGAGCCAGACGATCTTTTTCATGCCCAATGCCGCCTCGAACAGATGGGCCGTCGAGGCATCGAACATGCGGAAATAATTGGGATAAAAGACGATCCCGGCGGGGTCGCAATCGCCAAATTCGATCTCTACGCTGCGGGTATTGGAAAACATGGCCGCTCCTATTTGGGCTGCATGCGCAGGGCGCCATCGAGCCGTACGATTTCGCCGTTGAGATAATCATTTTCCACCATGGCCACCACCATCTGCGCAAATTCGGCAGGGTCGCCCAGCCGGGCAGGGTAGGGGATGGCAGCGCCCAGCGCATCCTGGGCCTCCTGCGGCAGTTCAGCCAGCAGCGGTGTCTTGAACAGCCCCGGCGCAATGGTCAGCACGCGAATGCCGAACCGGGCGAGTTCGCGCGCCACCGGCAGGGTCAGCGCCGCAATGCCGCCCTTGGACGCCGCATAGGCCGCCTGGCCGATCTGGCCCTCGAAGGCGGCAACCGAGGCCGTGGAAATGATGACGCCGCGGCTGCCCGAGGCCAGCGGATCGGCGGTGCTAATCTCGGCAGCGGCGAGGCGCATCATGTTGAATGTGCCCACCAGGTTGACGCGGATGATGCGTTCAAAGCTGGCCAGCGGCAGCGGGCCATCGCGCCCCACAACGCGCCCGGCGCCGCCAATACCGGCGCAGTTGATCAGGATTGTCGGTGCGCCATGGACCGCGCGACTGCTTGCCAGAGCAGCCACGGCGCTGGCCTCGTCAGCGACATCGCAGCGCGCAAAGTGCCCGCCGATTTCGGCGGCAATGGCAGTCCCGCGTTCGACATCAAGATCAAGCACGCTCACGCGGGCACCCTTGGCCGCCAGTGCCCGTGCCGTTGCAGCGCCCAGCCCCGAACTGCCGCCGGTGACCAGGGCGGTTGCGCCGGAGATGTTCACGACGCTGCCTCCGGATTTTCGAGCAGGATGGCAATGCCCTGGCCGCCCCCGATGCAGGCCGAGGCTATGCCATAGCGCAGGCCCGAGCGCTGCAGTTCGCGCGCCAGTGTGACGGTGATGCGCACGCCGGTAGCGCCGAGCGGATGACCGATGGCAATGGCGCCGCCATTGACATTGACCCGGTCGGGATCAAGGCCGAGATCGGCGATGCAGGCCAGGATCTGCGCGCCAAAAGCCTCGTTGATCTCGATGCGGCCGATCTGATCGACACTGAGCCCTGTGGCATCAAGCACCGCCCGAATGGCCGGCGTAGGACCGATGCCCATGATGTGCGGCGGAACGCCGACCGAGGCCCCGGCCACGATGCGCGCCAGCGGCTTGAGGCCCCTGCTGGCGATATAGGCCGACGAGCCAACGAGCGCGCCGGCAGCGCCATCGACGATGGCAGAGGAATTGCCCCCTGTCTGGACACCGCCAAATGCCGGGCGCAATCCGGCCAGCACCGCGTAGGGGGAGGGACGAATGTGGCTGTCTACGCTGACACTGTCCACGCCCTTTGCAAGCTTGATGCCGCGTGGTTGCAGCCCCGCGATCTCAAAGCTCTCACTGACAACCGGGGTGATCTCGCCGGCCAGATAACCATCGGCCTGCGCCCGCACGGCGCGCTCGAAACTGCGGGCCGCGAATTCATCGACGGCCTGCCGGGTGATGCCGAACTGCTTGGCAAGGTTCTCGGCGGTATCGCCCATGCTGCATAGCACGGCCGGGTCCATCAGTGCTTCCCAGAGGAAATCCTTGAACTCGACCTGTCCCATTCCAAAGCCGTTGCGGTGGGTATAGGCGGCAATCGGATTGCGGCTCATGGATTCGGTGCCCACGCCCAGCGCCAGATCGACCCGTCCCAGCGCGACGGCGTCTGCCGCCTGCATCAGCACCTCGATGCCGGTGCCGCAGATGCGCTGCACCAGATGGGCCGGACGATCCACCGGCACGCCCGCATAAAGCCCAATATGGCGCGGCGTGACAAAGGCATCGAACGAGGCCTGCGCCATCGAGCCGGCAACGGTGGTGCCAATGTCAGTGGGATCGACGCCGGCCTTGGCGATGACCGCGCGGGCCGCCTTGATGCCCAGATCGATCGGGGAAATTGCCGCCAGCGCCCCGCGATAATCCACAAAGGGCGTCCGGGTCCCATCGATCAGCCAGGCATCGGCGAAGCTGCTGCGCAGCCCATGGGGTGAGGTGCTCATTTCTCGGTCTTTCGCGCGAAGGAGAGGACATGGTCAGGGGCAGAGGCCGCATAGAGATCGGCATGCAGGCCCGGTCGTGCGGCCAGCACGGCCCGCTGGTTGATCGAGCCCTTGTCGGTGATTTCACCGGCATCGAGCGCGGGTGGCGCGGCCATGATGATGGCGCGGGCGATGTGGCTGGCACTGCCGGTAGCCGTCTGGGCCAGGGCATCGAACCGCTCCTGGAATGCGGCCCTGACGGCTGGATGCGCCACGATGGTCTCGCCCGAGGCGTCGGCGTCGCATTGGGCCAGCCG
>JAHJOS010000718.1 GCA_018820005.1 Alphaproteobacteria bacterium
CCTTCGCTTTGGCAAGGGTCGAGAAGTATCACAGGCATAAGCTCAATATCGCGTTGTCGATCTTGCCGCTTGATGTTGCCAGCATCCACGGCATTCATTGTCCGAGCGTCTCTAAATTCCTCTGCGAGAAGAGTGAAGCGTTCTGCTTGTCTGAAGAGGCCCTGATAATGCACTCAAAGGGCCATTATGACGTTCTGACCTTGCTGAAACCCAATGTCAGCTTTGCCGCCAAGCTCTTCCAAAAGCCGCCAGTCCGTTACCCACCCCAATTTAGCCGTCCAGGCTGCGCCGTGTCCTCCGAGGAGGCCACACGGACACCTGTCCAGCCTAGGGTTGGTCGTCATCGCTGGTGTCGCGCTCAGGCTTGTCATAGTGGCCCTTGATAGCCTTCTCGCGCTCCCGATACATGTCCAATTGGGAACTCAGCATCTCGCCGCTGCTGATGCGCACGTACCGGCCAAACCCAATAACCAAAGTCAGGACGATCAGCAGAACGACGTAATCCACAAAACTCATGCGCCCGTGATCCGCAAATAATAAATATATCAATAGGTTAGGGCTGAATCGACAGGTCCAGCCGCAGTCCACCTGACGTGGTGGGCCACATTACCTTGGTCTCAGTCCGCCGGCAAAGGCCCCCCCCATGCCCCCGGTTCCCCGGGGAACAGCAGCCCACGCAAACAGGCGATAGCGTTGGGCTAGCTTTCATCAGGAGATCGCCCATGTCCGCCACCGCACTGTCAACCCCCACCGGCACCCCAATGCGCGGGCCGGCAGCGACAGCCAAAGCCGCCGTGCTCGCCGGACTTCTGGCCGCGATGCTCGTCTCGGGCGCTGCCGCCAATGAGCTTGCAACGCCAGAAGCGGCGATTGCCGCCTATATCGATGGCGTGGTCGCGCATGATCTGGACGCCATTCTTGCGGCAACTTCAGTCGAACCCATGAGCAAAAATTTCGATCTCGAGGCTTATGTTGACCGCCTTCGCGTGCTCAACGTTTCAGTGCCGGCCCCCGCGACTGATCCGATGTATGTCGCGATCAACCGGGCAAGTTTCACGGCGAAAATCGCCGAACAGGTGCAATTCCTGACTTACGGCCTGCTGAGCGCGACAGGGGTTGATAAGGGCCGCTCGCTGCAGATGGATCGTGCCGGTGCGTCTGCCTTCGTCAATGAGCTCGATCTGTCCCGGCTCGACGGTCTGAACATGCTGCAGATCTTTGAGTTTGAATATCCTGCCAATCGGAAAGATCGCTATCTCGCCAGCATCGCCGCACAGGCGCTGACATTTGGCGCCGACGAAAAGGTGGAACGCGGCGCCGTGCTTGAGTTCGAAGGCGCACGCTACATCGTCGGCTTCACGCTGCTCCGTTATGGCGACACCTGGGGCGTCAGCAGCCAGTCCTCAGACGTGATGGGTACCAGCTCCCTGGGCAGTCCCGAGCAGATCACGCCTTAGTTTTCCATTGCTCTGGTCGGCCACGGCATCCCGCAATCGGGCCCGTGGCCTACTCCGGAAACTCCCGCTCGGTCCGCACATAGCCCGGCGACGTCGGCCGCCGCCGGCGTTCGGTGGCCTTGCACTTCTTGATGATGGCGCGCACGCGCTTGATCACGCCGATGCCCATGCCCTCGATGTCGAGCAGGGCCGGGCCCTCCATCTTGTCGATCTGGCCCAGCGTTTTCAGCCCGCAGCTTTGCAGCCGCTTGCCCGTGCCGTCCTCGTCCCGCAGGTCGATCACCGCAATGTCCTGCCATTTGACTGCGCCGCGCAGCCAAGCCCGATAACTATCTGCCATGGCTGTCCATACAACCGCGCGGGTCGGCAACGCCAGCCTCGTCGCGCTGCTGTTGCAGATAACCGCAGACACTGGCGGGCACTTCCTGCGCCAGCCACGCCCGCAGCGCCCGCAGCTTGGCATTGTCGCGCTTGCCCCGCCCAACCACCAGCCAATAGCCCTGCGGCCCCTCCACGGCCTTGCCAAAGGGGCGCACCAGCCGCCCGTCGCTGACGGCGTCGGCGCTCATCATATCGGCCGCCATCAGCACGCCCTGTTCCGAGATCGCCGCATCAAACGCCAGCGAGGCATCCGAATAGACCGGGCCGCTCAGCTTGATTGCCGGGTCAAGGCCGACGGAGCTGCGCCAGGCGTCCCAGCTGAGCATGGTGGTCTGGTCCTGGATCACCGGGACCCTGGCCAGGTCGGCAATGCTGTTCAGCCGGGCCGCCACCCTGGGCGCGCAGACCGGCTGGTAGCTGGTGCCGCCGATCAGGCTTGCCGTCACCCCCGGCCAGTCGCCCAGCCCGAAGCGGATGCCGCAATCGACATCGGGTCGGCTGAGATCAACCATGGTCGCGGTGACATTCAGGCGCACATCCAGCTCGGGATGGGCGCGGGCAAATTTGGCAATGCGCCAGATCAGCCAGCGCGAGGCGAACACGCTGCCCACCGTCAGGTTCAGCACGCCATCGTCATCGCCCCGCAGGCTCGCCAGCCCCTCAGCCAGCGCCGCAAAGCCCGCCGTCAGCTGCGGCAGGGCGGTCTTGAGCGCGGGCAGGGGACGCAGGCCAGCGGCGCTGCGCTCGAACAGCGGCATGCCCAGCCGCTCTTCGGCCCGGCGCAGGTGCTGGCTGACAGCACCAATGGTCACGCCCAGTTCCTCGGCGGCCGGCGCCAGCGCACCGCGACGCGCCACGATTTCGATGGCGCGCACGGCGTTGAGGGGAATGGGAAATGGGTTCGTCATATAGATTTTCTATAGTGGCGCTGCCTTGCTGTCCATTGTGGCCCGCGCTGCCCGGGCGGATATTGCGCAAACAAACCCTGGCACCTCGCCAGCCCCAGTCTCATGGGAGTACATAAAATGTCCAATCTGTTGCAACGCCTGCTGGCCTTGCTGCCCCGATCCACCCAAGCGTGCGAGCAGCCGATAGGGCCCGCATCCCCGCCACGACGCGATGCCGGTGTGCCCGCCGCCATGTCACCGCGAGACTGGGCCGATCTGCCCGTCTATCATCCACAATGCGATTGTGCGCCGTTCTGAAGCCACATTCGCCCCGTTCAAGGGGGGCAACTGATCCTGTCTTAGGAAGTCGCCATGATCCCCGCCAAGATCCCCACAAATATCCGCCTGACCCCGTCGCGGGCCCGCCGCGCTACTATCGCCTGCTTCACCCTCGTCGCCCTGCTCGGCTCCGGCCTTGCTGCCGCCCAGGCGCAGGATGCTGCGCCGGCAGCAGCCGGCACGCCACCGGCTGCCGATGTGGTCATTGACCCGGCGGCCGCCGTTGGCGTAGTCCCCAAGCAGCAGGACTTGCTCACCGGCTTTTATGCCACTCAGGCCGTGATCGAGATTTGCGCCCTGCCCGTGGAAGAGTCCATCAAGCAGGGCATGGCCGGCGACCAGAAGCGGCTCGAAGCCAGCGTGGGCCTTGATGAGGCCGCTGCCGCTACGGCCTATGCCAAGGTCAAGGCTGATGTGGAAAAGACCAAGCCCGATTGCGCAGATGGCAGCGTCGATCGCCAGAGCGTGGACGCCATAACAGCCATTTATGCTGCTGGGGCCGCCAAGGCAGCCGCGCCCGCCGCCGCCGCGGCACCCGCTGCTGATGCGGCCCCGGCAACGCCAGCCCAATAAGTCAGCGCAGCGCCGGGCCTGCCCCGGCGCCGCTTCTTCTATTGGCAGAGCTGCGCCGTGCAGCTCTTGCCATGGCACCCCAGGTCCAGATGCAGATGGTC
>JAHJOS010000090.1 GCA_018820005.1 Alphaproteobacteria bacterium
CATGTGTACAACTGCGAGGACATCTGCCCCGTTGTCAATGAATATGTGACGTAGTCCATTTGGCGTAACCGACGTATCGCGCTCATCAATGGCCTGCAGGGCCGCACCTTCGCCGAACACCGCGAAGCCGGCTATCGCGCCGCCCTGGCGGCACGCGGCATCACGCCTGATCCCGCGCTGATCGGCTACACGATCTTTACCGACGAAGTGGCGTTCCGCATGGCCCAGTCCATGCTGGAGCTGCGGCCCCGCCCAACAGCTTTTATCGCAGGCTCGATGATGACGGGGCTAGGGGTTTTCCGGGCCATTCGCCAGGCGGGGCTGGTCCTGGGCAAGGATGTCTCGATGATCGCCCATGACGACGTCTTCCCCTATCTGAACGCGGACAACATGTTCCCCTCCATGTCGACAACGCGCTCTTCCATCCGCCAGGCGGGTGGCCGGATCGCCGAGCTGATCCTGTCGATCCTGGCCGGCAAGCCGATCGCGGATGTGCATGAACTCTGGCCGGTTGAACTGGTCCTGCGCGAAAGCTCCGGCCCACCACCGGCGGAACGCTAACCCGCCTTCACACCCGCAGCATATGATTGTCGAACTGGAAATCGAATTGCCGCGGTGCACGCGACGCCCCTGCAATGCCGATCATTTCACCAAGCCCGCTGGTGGCAACGAAGCCAGCGCCATCGGCCGCCAGCCCACAACCGCTGCGCAGCGTCTGAGTCAGGCTGGGTCGACCCGCCCCCGCGTCGATGGCTACGAGCAGATTGCCCTCCGGCGACGAAACTGCAATCGTTGTTCCGTCAGCGGAAGCTGCAACCGAACCGACGTAATTGCGCAGCTCAGCCAGCGTCTCAGCGGGCAGATCCACCAGCACGATTGCCCCGTCCTGGGTGGCATAGCCGACCAGCTGCGGCGCATCCGCCGCCGCGCCCTTGTACTGGCAGCCAAACCACACCCGGCTTTGCGCATCGATGGCCATGTGGCGGATCGAGAGCTGGTGCAACCCGCCATCAAGCCGCAACTGGCCCACCAGCGCCCCGTCACGCCGATCGATAAACACCACCGAGGGGTCCATGCTATCGAGATTAAGCTCGGCTCGGCCAAAGTCGGGATGGGTTTCAATGCCGCCATTGGCCACCACCAGCGTCACCCCATCGGGCATCAGCAGCATCTCGTGCGGCCCCGTGCCATAGGTGGGGAACTCCCCGATGCGCCGATAGCCACCGGTTGCGTCGTAAATCCCCACCACACCCTGCGCGGCGTCAAAGTCATTCTCGGTCGCATAGAGCAACGTGCCATCAGGCGAAAAGAGCCCATGACCAAAGAAATGCCGCCCCGCAATGCTGGTCAGCGTTACGGGCGCCACCGTGCCGGCCGGATCAAACACCACAGCAAAAGTGCCCGGTTGCCGGGCAAATACGACACCGCGCCCCGCTTGTGGGCTGATAGTGATGTCATGGCCGCGGTCGGGCAGCGCGATCTCGGCGATCAGCTCCCCAGCCTCGCCCAGCAGCACCGCGCCATAGCCCCCACGGGCGGTTTGCACCGCGCTGGCAAACACCAACTCGCTGCGCTCAAGCGCCACGGCACGGCGTGGCAGCAGGCTGGCGGCAAATCCAGCGCCCGCCGCCTTGAGGAAGGCTCGACGCTGCCACATGGTCAGTCGCCGTCCAGTGCAGAAAAACCGACGCTCAAGCCCAACGCCGCCGAGAGCTGCTCACCGACCATGCCATGCAGGGAATCGGTGACCAGCGCCAGATAGCTTAGCGCGGCCGCCTGCTTTTGATCCGCCACCGCCTGCTCCACTGGCAAGGTCACCAGGCCGAGCGCCCGCAGTGCATTGCGAAATTCGAAATCAATGGAATCGGCAAGACCCTTGTCTTTTTCAGCCACAGCGGTTGCAACCCTGGATTCCCCGATCAGCTGCCGCATGCTCATAATACTGCCGCTCAATAGCGTCATGGTCTGGCCTGAACGCCAGAACGGCGCCAGCTTTGGCTTGGCGGGGGCATCGGCGGCTGCGAGGAACGGGTTCAATTGCTGGTCGCGCATCGCTTCCAAGCCATGTGAAACCAGCCCCACCAGCGCTTCGAGTGCTTCAGTGTCACTGCGATAGTCGACATTGGTCGGCTGCGGCATCATCAGGTGGTCAGCAATACCGTCCGGCGCGAACCAGCCTGCAACGAGCGCACCGGCAATGTCGGCAATATTGTCGGCGATCGCCGCGCCATAGGCGCAGCGAAACTCCCCCTGCGGCCGGGTCAAGGTGTCGGCATCGGTCCCCGAGAGCACATAGTCCAGCGCGCCCAGGCCTTGAACAGCGACGCTCTTGCTCCGCAGGCCAGCCAGCGACGTCACCGAGTTATCCTGATTGCTCAGGATCGCCTGCACCTGCTTGAGCCCGATGCCGCGCCGGTCCGGCCAGAACAACAGCCGGTCGGCCCGGTTGTCTTCCATCATTGGGCCTAAGCGCAGATAGGCGATCTGGCCATAGGCCGCCACGACCAGGCCGAACTGGGCATCGGCAATGGCTTTGCCATTGGGCGACGGCGAGGCGCACAGCGCCTTCATGGCGCTGCTCAGGCCACGGCTGGTGGCATCAAAACGCAGTACTTCGGGGCGGATCACATTGACCACTGCCGCCTGCAGGATCTCCGCCGGCTTGATCGGCTCGGCCCGCGCGGCGGTCGTCCAGCACAGCATCGTCATCACCAGCAAGATCAGACGCATCACAGCGATTCCAGAAAGGCGACAAGGTCGTCGCGCGTGGCTTGGGACATACTGGCAAAAGCGTCGCGAGACGCCTGCGCTTCGCCGCCGTGCCACAAGATGGCCTCCACCAGGTTCCGCGCACGTCCATCATGCAGGAAAAATTCGTGGCCCGATACAACCTTGGTCAGCCCAATGCCCCAAAGGGGCTGCGTCCGCCATTCATAACCATCCGCGCCACCTTCAGGTCGGTGATCGGCCAACCCTTCGCCCATGTCATGCAACAAGAAATCGCCATAGGGCCAGATCAGCTGGAAGGCCAGCGCCGGGTTCTCTGCATCTCGGCTGGTGACGAATTTGGGCGTGTGGCAGCTGGCGCAGCCAGCCTCGTAGAACGCCTGCTTGCCGCGCAGCACCGCCGCGTCGCCCGCATTGCGCCGCTCCGGCACGCCCAGTGTCTGGGCATAAAATGTCACCAGGTCCATTACAGGGTCCGGCGCCTCAGTCTCGCCCAGCCGCGCCTGCTCGCCGGTCGGCAGGGCGAGGCACGCCGTCTGGTTGGGTGTACAGTCGCCCTGCGGCTTGTTCACCAGCGGCGTTGAAATGCCGATGTCACCTGCAAAGGCGTTGGCCGACTGGCTGCGAATGCTGGCCATCCCCGCCTTCCAGCCGAACCGGCCCAGCGCCACCTGCCCCGTCTCGGGCATAATCGTCCAGCTGGCCCGGCCCGAAATGCCATCGCCATTGGTATCCTCGGGATCCTCATGGGCCAGGATGTCCGCCACGGGAACCTGTTCCACCAGCCCCAGCCCGATCATCGGATTGGCCATGCGCGGGCTCAACATCACATCATCGGCCAGCGGCCCATAGGCCAGGTCCGCAATCGAATAGGCCGGCGCGCGCAACGTCACCACCGAGCCATCGCCCAGGGTCACCGGCACCTCGGCATAGTCGATCACCATGCGACCTTCGCCCTTGAGCCCGGGCACGCCGATTTCCTGCAATTGCCCGCCATAGGTGGGGTCACCCACGACGCCCGCCACCACATCGCCCTGGCGTGGCCGCGGATCTTCAGCCCCCGGCGGCACCGACAGCCGCAGGAACATCGAGGCGCTTTCGCTTTCTCCTGCCAGCGGCGGATGCCCACGACCGTCCTTGATGTGACAACTCTGGCAGCTGCGCGCATTGAACAGCGGCCCCAGCCCGTCAGACGCCTGCGTCGAGCTGGGCGAACTCACCCAGATCTTGCGGAACAGCCCGTCGCCAAGGTTGAACTGCTCCTGCTGCTCAAAACTGAGGTTGGAGAGAAAGTGGCTGAACGAATTTAGGTTGACCGGAAAACTCGTCGTGCCCTTGCCAGCCGGCCTGTTCTCGGAAGCTTCTGGCTTGCTGAAATCTGTAGTCGGCGCTGTTACCGCGAGCACCCGGGCCATATCCTTGGCGTTCAGATCGCTGCGCTCGGCGCCGTCCTGCGCAAAAGCCATGCCGCCGGCCAAAAGAGCAACGAGCGCAATCGTCAGACGTGTGTTCATGGTTCTGCTTTTTCGCCGGCCCGACCGGTTTCTACACAATAGGCGTCACCCCGGGAACGCCCGGGATAACAAATTTGCTCACCGAGACTGCGTTTCTATTCGAACACCGCGTCGGGATTGCTCAGGCTGTCGCTGTCTTCAATAGTCACGACATCGCCCAGATTGAGCACTGCCACCGCTCGTTCGATGCCCCGCGTCTGGGCGATCAAACCATCAATGGCAGCCTGCACCACGGCATTGCCCTCGGTATTGCCTTCGCCGATCTGCTGATCATAGGCCTCGCCGCCCTCGGCCCGCGCCACGATCACATCCATCTTGCTGACCGTATCAGCCAACAACGCCTGGATTTCGCTGTCGAGCGCCGGATCCTTTTCGGCGATCACCTGCGCCAGCGATGGTCCCTCAACCACCGAACCATCCAACCGGGTGTAGCGGCCCAGATAGACGTTCTGGATGCCCACCGCATCATAGAGGTGCGAAATATGGGTATTGTCCGAGAAGCAGTCATGCTCTTCCTCGGGGTCATGCAGCAGCAGGCCCAGCTTCATGCGCTGGCCTGCCACTTCGCCAAAGCTCAGCGACCCCATGCCGGTCAGGATGGCCGAGAGAGGCCCAGTTCGGGCAGTGCGGCGCGTGCGGCGCCATCGCTCGTCCAGTTGCCGACCATTTCTTCAAGATCGGAAATCAGCAGTGTCGAAGTAGCCTTGAGATAGGCAGCGCGCCGATCAGCATGATCGGCCGTCGAATAATCCGTGAAAGGCCGGGCACCTGCACCCGGTCCCGTGCCGTTCAGATCCTGCCCCCACAGCAGGAATTCGATGGCATGGTAACCCGTCGCCACGTTAGCCTCGACGCCGTCCGCTTCCTGCAGCTTGTCCTGCAGCAACTCGGGCGTGATTTGGCTGGCATCGACCTCGGCGCCGCCGATGCTGAGCTTGGGATTGGCGATGACATTGGCCACATAAAGCGGATTGCTGTCGCTTTCACTGCCATAGCTGGCGTCAACATAATCGATCAGCCCCTCGTCAAGTGGCCAGGCGTTCACGCGGCCTTCCCAGTCATCCACCATCGGATTGCCAAAGCGGAACGCCTCGGTCTGCTGATAGGGAATGCGCGCCGCCTTCC
>JAHJOS010000719.1 GCA_018820005.1 Alphaproteobacteria bacterium
GGCGCGGGTCATCGCGACATAGAGCAGGCGGCGCTCCTCCTCCAGCTCCGGCGTCGAGCCGGTGCCGAGGTCGGAGGGGATGCATCCATCGACGCAATTGAGCACGAAGACCGAGGTCCATTCCTGGCCCTTCGCGGAATGGATGGTCGAGAGGATCAGGTAATCCTCGTCCAGCAGGGGCACGCCGGCCTGGTCGCTGGTCGCGTCGGGCGGGTCCAGCGTCAACTCGGTCAGGAAGCGCTCGCGGCTGGCATAGCCACCGGCGATCTGCTCGAGCTGGATAATGTCCTGCACGCGCACCATGGCGTCATCATATCTCTGTTCCATCAGCGGCTCGTACCAGAGCCGGGCATAGCCCAGCTCAACCGGCCAGCCCGCGTCACGCCGCGCCAGCCGCGCCATCAGGTCCACCAGCCCGGTCCAGCCCTCGCCGGCGCGTGGCGGCACGGGGATCTCGCCCAGCGCCCAGATCGGATCAGGACCCGTCGCCATGGCGTCCAGCACCTTGCCGGCCGTGCCGGGCCCGACGCCGGGGAGCAGTTGCAGTACGCGGAAGCCGGCAACGCGGTCGCGCGGGTTTTCGGCCCAGCGCAGAATGGCCAGAAGGTCCTTGATATGGGCGGCATCGAGGAACTTGAGCCCGCCGAATTTGACGAAGGGTATGTTGCGGCGCGTCAGTTCGATTTCCAGCGGCCCAGAATGGCTCGAAGTGCGGAACAGTACCGCCTGATTCTTGAGCGTCATCCCGCCCTCGCGCGCTTCAAGCACCTTTTCTACCACATAGCGCGCCTGGTCGGCCTCGTCGCGCACCGTCACCAGCAGCGGCTTGGCGTCCGATTGCCGGTCGGTCCACAAATTCTTGGTGAAGCGCTCGCTGGCCAGTTCAATGACCCCATTGGCTGCAGCCAGGATCGGCTGGGTTGAGCGATAGTTGCGATCCAGCGTCACGATTGCTGCGGGTGGCGTGAACTCATTGGGGAAGTCCAGGATATTGCGCACCGTGGCAGCGCGGAATGAATAGATCGACTGCGCATCGTCGCCGACCACAGTCAGTCCATGCCCCTCGGGCCTGAGTGCCAGCAATACGGATGACTGCAGTCGGTTGGTGTCCTGATATTCATCCACAAGCACGTGGTCGAACCGGCCCGACACCGCTGCGGCAATGGCCGGCTCGGCCATCATGCCGGCCCAATAGGCCAGCAGATCATCGTAATCGAGTACGTTCTGGGTCTGCTTGGCCGCCACATAGGCGCCGAACAGGCTCCGCAACTCCTTCTCCCACATGGCACACCAGGGGAAATGGCTTTTGAGCACCTCGTCCAGCTCATCCTGCGCATTGACCACGCGCGAATAGATGGCCAGGCAGGTGCCCTTGGTTGGAAAGCGGCTCTTGGCTTCCGAAAAGCCCAGCTCATGCCGAACCAAATTCATCAGATCCGCAGAGTCCTCGCGGTCATGGATCGTAAAGCTCGGGTCCAGCCCGATTTGCGGCGCATACTCGCGCAGCAGCCGCGCGCCAATGCCGTGAAAGGTTCCCGACCAGTTGAGGGCATCGGTGACTACCCCTGCGCTGGTGCCCAGCACCTGCACCGCGATCCGCTCCACCCGCCGGCTCATTTCGCTCGCCGCCCGGCGTGAAAACGTCATCAACAGGATGCGCCTGGGGTCAGCGCCTTTGACCATAAGGTGCGCCACGCGGTGGGCCAGCGTATTGGTCTTGCCCGATCCAGCACCGGCAATCACCAGCAGCGGTCCGGGCCTGTCCTGTCCCGCGCCATGCTCTACGGCCGCACGCTGGGCGGGGTTGAGCGCATCAAGATAGCTGGAGCTGGCGAGCACGAATCAGGGTCCCCCGGACAGAAGCCCAAGGGAGCACGTTTCCTGTTTTGTTCGCAACGGCCTCACGCGGTGCAAGGGGCCGCTGTGATGCTTACCCCTGCGCCAGATCAGCCAGCAGCCCCGCTGCCACGCTCAACCGTGAAACCGTCAGCGTGCCTTGTGTCAGCTCGGCCACAGCTGCCGCCGTGCGCGCAATCACGGCCCGACGCCGCGCCTGCCATTCAACCAACCGATCGGTCACTGTCGTTCCCTCCGCGCGCAGAACATCGCCCGTCAGGTCACGCTGTGCACGCATCAGATTGGCCAGTGCACGGTCCAGCGCCATGCGGTCGAAGCGGTCGCTCAGCAGCAGTTCGCGCGCCTGGGCAATCACCGGCCACAGGTCGAACGCGCTGAACACGCCGAAAAACGCAGCTGCCCCGTCGGCAATCGACACGCCCGCGCGCTCGCTGACCAGAACGATGTCGCTTGCATAGCTCACCACGCCCAGCTCGGCGATGCGCTGCGCCGTGGCCCCGGGTACGCCCTTGACCTCCAGTCGCCCCGCCATCTCCGAGACACCCTCCGCCAGCGACGGCGGCAGCGTGCTGGCAATCATGCTGCGTAGGGTTGCCACCCCGGACCGATGCCGTTCCACCAGGCCCGACAGTCCCTCGGTCACATCGGCATTGCGCAGGAACCACAGGCACTCCTGGCGCAGCAGCGCCATGCCTTCGGCATAGAGTTCCAGCTGCACCGCCCCGGGCACCGTTCCGTCCAGCGCGTCTATTGCGGCATTGATCTCGGTCAGCCCATAGACATCGCGCGTCGCCGCATAGGCCAGCGCCACTTCGCCTGGGCTGGCACTGGTCGCAGCCGTCATCTGGCTGACAAAGGCCGGCCCACCGCGGTTGATCATGGCGTTGGCCAGCACGGTTGCGATCACCTCGCGCTTCAGCCGGTGCTGCGCCACCGCATCGGGATAGCTCGTGTGCAGTGTCTCGGGGAAATACCGATAGAGCTCGCCGGCCAGATAATCGTCGTCAATGGCATGGCCATGCAGCAGGTCGGCATAAAGCGTGAGCTTGGCATAGGCCAGGATCACCGCCAGCTCCGGCCGCACCAGTCCCTTGCCCGCCGGCACACGATTGTCGAGCACGGCATCGGTGGGCAAGAACTCCACCGCCCGGTCCAACAGGCCGCGGTCAACCAACTGTTCCATCAGTTCACGATGCGCCGGCAGATCGGCCAATCCCGCCCGCTCGGCCAGCGAAATCGCCAGGCCTTGCAGATAGTTGTTGCGCAGGCAAAGCGCCGCAACCTCGTCGGTCATCGTCACCAGAAACGCATTGCGCGCCTCCAGGGGCAGCGTGCCATTGGCCAATAGCGGTGCCACGGCGATCTTGATATTGACCTCGAGATCGCTCGAATTCACACCGGCCGAATTGTCGATGGCGTCGGTGTTGATGCGGCCGCCCTTGAGCGCATAGTCAACACGCCCGCGCTGGGTTACGCCCAGATTGGCGCCTTCGCCCACCACCTTGGCGCGCACCTCGCTGCCGGTGATGCGGATACCGTCATTGGCGCGATCGCCCACCTCGGCATTGGTTTCCAGGCTCGAGCGCACATAGGTACCGATTCCGCCAAACCACAACAGGTCCACCTGCGCCTTGAGAATGGCGGTCATCACTTCCGCCGGCGTGGCATGCGCCGCGCTGAGGCCCAGGGCTGACTGAATCTCCTGCGTCAGCGGGATCGACTTGAGACTGCGCGAGAACACCCCGCCGCCGCTCGAGATCAGGCCCTTGTCATAGTCCTGCCAGCTCGAGCGGGGCAGGGCGAACAGCCGCTTCCGCTCCGCAAGGCTCGTTTCAGGGTTCGGTTGTGGGTCGATGAAAATGTCGCGATGGTCAAAGGCAGCTACCAGCCTTGTCTGCGGGCTGAGCAGCATGCCATTGCCGAACACGTCGCCGCTCATGTCGCCCACGCCCACGACAGTGAAGGGCTGAGTCTGGATATCGCGGTCCATTTCGCGGAAGTGCCGCTTGACGGCCTCCCAACCGCCTCGCGCGGTGATGCCCATCTTCTTGTGGTCATAGCCTGCCGAGCCGCCCGAGGCGAAGGCATCACCCAGCCAGTAGCCGCGTCCTGTGGCGATGGCATTGGCCGTGTCGGAAAAGCTGGCCGTACCCTTATCGGCAGCGACGACCAGATAGGGGTCGTCACCATCGCGCCGCACTAGGTCGCGCGGCGGCACCACCGCGCCATCCACCAGATTGTCGGTGACGTCGAGCAGGGCACCCACAAAGATTTTGTAGCTGGCCACGCCCTCGGCATGGAATGCGTCGCGCGCCATGCCGGCGCAGAGCCGCTTGGGCACAAAGCCACCCTTGGCGCCCACCGGCACGATCACCGCATTTTTGACCTGCTGCGCCTTGACCAGCCCCAGCACCTCGGTGCGGAAATCTTCCGGCCGGTCTGACCAGCGCAGCCCGCCGCGCGCAATCGCGCCGAAGCGCATATGAATGCCCTCGACACGTGGCGAATAGACCGAGATCTCCCGGAACGGCTGCGGCGCCACCATGCCATCGACCTTGGCGCTGTCGAACTTGATCGCCAGGGCCGGCAGCCGCTGTCCGTCGGCGTCGCGCTGATAAGCATTGGTGCGCACGCTGGCGTCCACCAGGTTCAGGAAGCGCCGGATAATGGTGTCCTCGTCCAGCGACGCCATGGCGTCCAGCGCCGTCATCACGCGCGTCCGTGCCGCGTCGGCTGCTGTCGCCGCATCCCCCATCGTCGGGTTGTGCAGCGCGTCAAACAGCACCACCAGCCCCTCGGCGGCGTCCTTCTGCGTCACCAGCACCTGGGCGATATAGCGTTGCGAATAGGAAATGCCGATCTGCCGCAGATAACGCGACAGCGCCCGCAGCAGGGCCGCATCGGTCCAGCGCAGGCTCGTGCGGGCGACCAGGGAATTGAGCTGGTCGCTCTCGGCCAGCCCATCCCACACGGCCAGCAGGCCCGCTTCGACGGCCGGGCCGCGGGCCGCGACCTCAAGCAGGCTGCCATCGGCTGTCGCCAGCACCATGTCGTGCACATAGCGCTCCACCCCGTCACGCGGGGTGATGGTATAGGTGCGCTCGTCCACCACGCGGAAGCCAAACGCCTCGATCATCGGCACGCGATCACTCAGCGGGATTGCGCTGGCGCGATGGTAATACTTCAGGCCCAGCGCACCATCCGCGCCGGTGCGGGTCCGCAGTTTGATGGCCACCTGGCCGCTGTCGCCCAGGCTGCGCAGCACATCGATGTCGAACAGCCCGTCCTGCGCCGAATTGCGGGACTGATAGGCCGCAGAGAACGCTGTGCGATAGTCGCTGACGGTGGCCGGATCCTCGGCTGTCGCCACCAGCAGATCGCCGAAATTGCTAGTTAGTGCGTCAACCTTGGCTTCGAGTTCGCTGCGCGACGGTTTGGGCGTCGGCCCCGCCACCCGGCCAATGATCACATGCACCCGCACCAGATCTCCCTCAGGGAAGTGTGGGTAAAATGCAGAGACGCGACCGTCATAGACCTGCGCCAGATAGTCGGTGATGCGCGACCGCGCTGCGCCGTCATAGCGATCGCGCGGCACATAGACGAGCACCGAGACGAAATTGTCGAAGCGGTCGATGCGTGGCAACACCCGCACGCGCGGCCGATCAAACAGACCGGCGATGGCCTGCGAGAATTCTGCCAGCTGGTCAACACCGATCTGGAACAGTTCGTCGCGCGGATAGCTGTCGAGTGCACTCAGCAGCGTGCGGCCATCATGGCCTATCGGGTCCACGCCCGATTTGCGCATGACGTCTGCGATTTTTCGCCGAATGATCGGCACCTCTGTATGAGGCGTTGCCAGGGCCTGCGCCGTGAACAATCCTACGATGCGCAATTCGCCCGCTGCCACGCCAGCGCTGTCGTAGAGCTTGATGCCCACATAATCCATGTGCGCGCGCCGGTGGACCCTTGAGCGCGCATTCGCCTTGGTAACCAGCAAGGGCTCGCTCGAAGCAATGAAGGCGGCATGTTGTGGTGTCGACTCCACAAATGTCGGCCCACTGCGCAGCACCTTGATGGCGGGGTCGGTCAAAATGCCCAGTCCGCTGTCGGTCACAGGCTCCAGCCGATCGCCGACGATGGTGTATTCGCGCATGCCCAGGAAGGTAAAATTATGCTCGATCAGCCAATCCAGAAAGCGCAAAGGCTCATCAGCATGGCTTGCCCGAATGTCACCCAGTTCAGCGATAGCCCGGCGCAGGCGCTCCAGCATCGGTTGCCAGTCCCGCACCGCATGGCTGACGTCGGCCATCGTGCTTTCGATTTCTTGCGTCACCACGCTATGGTCTGCAACCGGATCACTGTGGATATGCAGGACGCTTAGTGCTCGTCCGTCGGGTTGCCGAACGACGGGATGCGAAAACAGCCGCACCATGCCGCCGGCTGCACGCAGGGCTGCCAATGCGCTATCGACAATAAATGGCATGTCCGGCGAGACAATATCGATCACCAATGGCGCCCCCGCCACGGATGGTTGCGTCACTGTCAGTTCGCTGCCCCTGCCGTGATACCCCTGCAAATGCCGAAAGGACTGCGCCAGAACTGTCTCGAGCGCTGCGGCATCCTGGCGGGCCAGATCTTCTGGGTCTGTCGCGAGCACGGCCGCGCGCAAGAACTGGGCAAATCCGGGGTCCTTGCCAGCCAGTTCTGCGGCGCGGTCCAGCAGGATCTGTCGGTTGGCGTGGTTCAGCTTCATGCAACGACTCCTCAGCTCGCGTCGGCAGTCTATGGACAGTGCGCGCCCCTGTCTGCCATCTGTTTGGGCTATATCAGCGCAGCACGATCGCGTCGTGACAGTCGTTCGAGCATTAGCGTCTCGTTAATTTTCTGGAATGAGTTTGCGCCTTTGGTGGTCGTCCACCTGTTCGCGCCATCTTTTTGTCGCGTTGGCGCTGTTTCGCGCAAAGCGTTTTCAATACACGTGTCTGGGCGCATGGCGCTGTGCTTGCAATACCCTACTAATGTGGTAGTGTTTTAAGCATTGATCTCACTGGGAGACACATTGTGAACTTCGCCCCCAAACTGATCGCCTACGCCGCACTCGCCGCATCACTGACGCTGGGCTTCATGGTCACGGCACACGGCCAGGATCGAACCCTGGTCAATGTCAGCTATGATCCGACCCGCGAACTTTATCAGCATTACAACGACGCCTTTATCCGGCACTGGAAAGACACCACCGGCGAGACCGTTGCCGTGCAGGTCACCCATGGTGGATCCGGTGCCCAGGCCCGCACCGTCATCGATGGCCTTGAAGCAGACGTCGTGACCCTGGCGCTGGAGTCCGACATCAACGCCATCTCTGATGCCAACCCTGCGCTGATACCGGCAGACTGGCGCGGTACCTTCGCCAACAACAACGCGCCCTATACCTCGACCATCGTTTTTCTGGTTCGCAAGGGTAACCCCAAGGCGATCAAGGATTGGGGCGATCTGACCCAGGCTGGCGTCGAGGTCATCACCCCAAATCCCAAGACCTCGGGCGGTGCCCGATGGAACCTTCTCGCGGCCTGGGCATGGGCCAAGGCGCAGCCGGGCGGATCCGATGAGACCGCACAGGCCTTCGTTACGGACCTCTACAAGCACGTTCCCGTGCTCGATACTGGCGCCCGTGGTTCCACGACCACCTTCGTCCAGCGCGGCATTGGCGATGTGCTGCTCGCCTGGGAAAACGAAGCCTATCTGGCGCTCGAAGAGCTTGGCCCCGACGCCTTTGATATCGTCACGCCCTCTGTTTCAATCCTAGCCGAACCCCCGGTTGCTCTGGTTGTCGGCAATGCCGAAAAGAAGGGTAACGCCGATCTCGCCAAGGCCTACCTCGACTATCTCTATTCCGACGAAGGGCAGGCTATCGCCGCCGCCAACTACTACCGTCCCTTCCGTCCGGAAGCTGCTGATCCTCAAGACATCGCTCGCTTCAGCAAGGTCAACCTCGTCACCATCTCCGATTTCGGCGGCTGGCGCGAAGCGCAGCCAAAGTTCTTCGGCGATGGCGGGGTGTTCGACCAGATTTACAGTGGTGCTCCTGCTCAGTAGCGCAAACGTCCTACCAGACATGGAAACGCCGGCCATCTGGCCGGCGTTTCCATGTCTGCACCATCAATGTAGGGTCGGCGCCTCCAGCGTCGGCTCATCCTCGCCAACATCAATGGCGCCTGCCTTCGGCCCAGCCCAGAACACCAGATAGAGCAATTCTTCACCCTCGGAGTCGGTGATCTCAATGGAACGGGGCAGGGTGGGGTCTTCGCCCTTGCTCTTGGCGCGCTCGACGATCGCCTTGGCCAGCGCCGCGGCATTGTGTTCGGCGGCTTCCAGATCGGGCAGGTCACTGCCGTTGGCATCACGAATCAATTCGTCATCAGTGCGGTAGTGAAAAAAGTACCGGGGCACGGCAGGCTCGCTTTGGAATGGCCTTGGCACGCGCGAGACAATTGTGGCGGCCAAATCAGTGTCTCAGCTTGGCACTAGCTGGCGCTGCCGTCGAGTCCGGCCAGTCCATGATAGCCATGCCGCTGCCAAACCAGGGGCTGGCGCCCGGTATTGGTTTCAGCCTCGATGATCGCGCCGGCAAACAGGACGTGTGTTTCGGTAGCAATCGAGCCGATCACTTCGCAGTCGAGCGCGGTCACCGCGCCCATCAGCATGGGGTGGCCCGACGGCCAATGCGACCATTCGCCGGCCGCGAACCGATCCGCCGGGTCGTGTCGCCCGGCAAAGGCGTCACCCACGCCATCCTGGTCTTCCGCCAGGATCGCCAATGAAAACCCGTTGGTCTTGGCAATGAAGTCGGCCAGCCGGCTCACGATGTCGATCGAAATAAGTATGGTGGGTGGCGTCATCGATAACGACAGCATCGAGGTGACAGTGCGCCCGATACGCTCGCTGCCCATCCTGGCCGTTACCACCCCGACGCTGGCGGCAACGCCGGCCATGGCCGCGCGAAATTCCGCCGTACCCACCACGGGCTGGCGCGCAGGGCGCATCATCAAAGTTTCGGGTAGTTCGAAATCGGCCATGGCCTCTATCATGTTCCTTCTCCTGGCAATGCAGAGAACAGGTCTCGCAGCTTGTCAGGGCGACCCTCCATGGCCTTGGCATTGGCCGGCGGCTGGCCTTTCTCAGTTATGTTAGGCCACAGCCGAGCATGGTTTCGGTTCAGCTCGATCCACGGTTCCATGCCCGATGTGGTGTCGCTCTGGATGGCATCAATCGGGCATTCCGGCTCGCAGAC
>JAHJOS010000720.1 GCA_018820005.1 Alphaproteobacteria bacterium
ACCTGCGCACCCGCCTCGACAATACCGACGGCGCCGTCATCATGAAGGTCGGGCGCAACATGGCCAAGATCCGCCGCGCCATTGCTGCCGCCGGTCGGCTCGACAGCGCCGTCTATGTCGAACGCGGCACGATGGCCAATGGCACGTCTATGCGCCTGATCGACAAGCCCGACGACGTCGCGCCCTATTTCGCCTTGGTGCTGTTGCCCGGCTGGAGCACACGACCATGACCGGCAAGCTCTTTGTCGTGGGCACAGGTCCGGGCAATCCCGATCAGACCACACCCGAGGCGCTTGGCGCCATTGCCGCCAGCCATGTGTTCTTTGGCTATGGCCCCTATCTCGACCGGCTCAGCCTGCGCGACGATCAGCGCCGTGTTGCGTCAGACAATCGCGAAGAGCTCTCCCGCGCCAAGGATGCGTTGATGACAGCCGCCTCAGGCGAAAAGGTCTGCGTCGTCTCGGGCGGCGATCCCGGCGTCTTCGCCATGGCTGCAGCCGTTTGTGAGGCCATTGAGGCAGGCCCGCCCGCCTGGCGGGCGCTGGATGTCGCAATCGTGCCAGGCGTTACCGCCATGCTGGCGGTCGCCGCCCGTGCCGGCGCACCGCTGGGTCACGATTTCTGCGCCATGTCGCTGTCGGACAATCTCAAACCCTGGACCGTCATCGAGTCCCGGCTGCGTGCCGTCGCCACTGCGGGTTTGGTTATCGCGCTCTACAATCCCATCTCAAAGGCACGGCCGTGGCAATTAGGGACGGCCTTTGCCATCCTGCGCGAAGTGCTGCCCTGGACGACGCCGGTGATCTTTGGCCGCGCTGCCGGACGCCCCGACGAGATCATGCGCGTGGTTTCGCTGGCCGATGCCGATCCGGCCACCGCCGACATGGCGACCTGCGTCATCATAGGCTCGCCCGAAACCCGCGTCATCGAGCGACCGGGCCTGCCGCCGCTAGTCTATTCGCCGCGCTCGATCGGTGAGCCCAAGTGAGCTGGCTATCAATTGTGGGCATCGGTGAGGATGGTCTGGCCGGACTTGGCGACGCAGCCAAGTCGGCCATTGCCGAGGCGGAAATCGTCTTTGGTGGCGCGCGCCATCTGTCGCTGGCCGCGCCCGCCATTACCGGCACGACACAGGCCTGGCTTTCCCCTTTTTCAGCATCCGTTGAAGCCGTGCTGGCCCAGCGCGACCGAAAGGTCTGTGTGCTGGCTTCGGGCGATCCGTTTCATTTCGGGGTCGGTGCCACCCTGGTGCGCAGCATCGACGCCAGCCAGATGGCGGTCTATCCGCACCCCTCCTCGTTCAGCCTCGCCGCCGCCCGTCTGGGCTGGCCGCTGCAGGATCTGGTGTCCCTGTCCCTGCATGGTCGTCCAATCGACCTGTTGCGACCGCACTTGCACCCGGGCGCACGCATTCTTGCGCTGATTTCGGATCAGCATGGTCCCGCCGCCATCGCCGCCCTGCTCACGCAGGCGGGCTTTGGAATTTCGATTGTCAGCGTGCTTGAAGCGCTGGGTGGGCCCGCCGAGATGGTACGCAGCCAGGTCGCCATGGGCTTTGCACTTGAGGACGTCGATCCGCTCAACATCTGCGCCATCAGCGTTGTCGCCCTACCCGATGCCCGCGTGCTGCCGCTGACGCCGGGGCTGGATGACGCCCTCTTCGAACACGACGGCCAAATCACCAAGCGGGCTGTCCGGGCCCTTACCCTATCGGCATTGGCGCCGCGACGCGGCGAAATGCTCTGGGATATCGGAGCCGGTTCGGGATCGATCGCTATCGAGTGGATGCTGGCTGATCCGAGCCTGCGCGCCATTGCCATCGAGGCCGATGCCGAACGCGCGGCGCGCATCGCGCGCAACGCCGCCAATTTCGGCGTGCCGAATCTGGCCATCACCATCGGCTCGGCGCCCGCGGCCCTGGCCGGGCTCGATGCGCCGCATGCCATCTTCATTGGCGGCGGTGGGTCCGATCCCGGTGTGCTCGATGCGGCCATTGCGGCGCTCCGCCTCGGCGGACGGCTGGTTGCCAATGCAGTGACGCTCGAACTCGAGGCGCTGCTGCTGGCGCGCTACGCCACGCTGGGCGGCAGCCTCACCCGCATTGCCATTGCCAATGCCGATGCCATCGGCAGCATGACGGGCTGGCGTGCGGCCATGCCGATCACGCAATGGGTGTGGAGCAAGCCATGACGGTCCATTTCATCGGCGCCGGTCCAGGCGCCGCCGATCTCATCACCGTGCGGGGTCGCGATCTGCTCGCGGCCTGTCCGGTGTGCCTCTATGCCGGCTCCATCGTGCCGCCGCAGATGCTGGGCTGGTGCAGTCCGGGCGCGCGGCTGGTCGATACGGCGCCGCTGTCGCTCGATGGTATCGAGGCCGAATATGCCGCTGCCCATGCAGCCGGTCAGGATGTGGCGCGGCTGCATTCGGGCGATCTGTCGATGTGGAGCGCCGTGGCCGAGCAGATGCGACGCCTTGACCGACTAGGCATCCGGATCAGGCCGAGCGCTTCCACGCGCAGGTTCGTGACAAGGATGCCGG
>JAHJOS010000091.1 GCA_018820005.1 Alphaproteobacteria bacterium
GATTTCCTCGCGGCACTGGCGCTGATGCCGGAGGCCAGTGGCGTGGCGCTGGGCTTTGATCGGCTGGTGATGCTGGCGACGGCGGCGCCGCGGATCGAGGCGGTGCTGTGGGCGCCGGTGGCGGAATGAGCGCGCAGCGGGCGATCAAGACGGTGGATGAGCTGGTCGCGGCCGGGTTGGTGACGGAGGCTGCCGGGCTCGAGGCAGTGGCGGCGAAATATGCGGTGGCGATTACGCCGGCCGTGGTGGCGCTGATTGCGGCTGGGGCGCACGATGATCCGATGGCGCGGCAGTTCGTGCCCCGGGTCGAAGAGCTGGTGACCACGCAGGACGAGCGGGCGGACCCGATCGGGGATCTGACGCACTCGCCGGTGACCGGCATTGTGCATCGCTATCCCGACCGGGTGCTGCTCAAGGCAGTGCATGTGTGCCCGGTCTATTGCCGGTTCTGCTTCCGCCGCGAAATGGTGGGGCCGCAGGGGCTGGGCACGCTGACGCCGGCAGAGCTCGATGCGGCGATGGACTATATCGCCGGGCACAGCGAGATCTGGGAGGTGATCCTCACTGGGGGCGACCCGCTGGTGTTGTCGCCGCGGCGGCTGAGCGATCTGATGGCGCGGCTGGCCGGCATCGAGCACGTCAAGGTGGTGCGCTTTCACACGCGGGTGCCGGTGGTGGAGCCCGAGCGGATTGACGACGCCATGGTGGCGGCGCTGCTGGCGAGTGGCAAGACCACCTATCTCGCGATCCATGCCAATCATCCGCGCGAATTCAGCCCGGCGGCCAAGGCGGGGATGGCGCTGATGCACCGGGCAGGGCTGGCGCTGATCAGCCAATCGGTGCTGCTCAAGGGTGTCAATGACGATGTCGAGACACTGGCAGCGCTGATGCAGGGGTTTGTCGAGAACCGGGTGCAGCCCTATTATCTGCACCATCCGGACCTGGCGCCGGGGACCAGCCATTTCCGTGTCAGCATTGCTGAGGGACAGGCGCTGGTGACCGCGCTGCGCGGGCGGATTTCAGGCCTGGCGCAGCCCACCTATGTGCTCGATATTCCCGGCGGCTTCGGCAAGGCCGATATCGGGGCCAGCGCCATTGCCGGGCAGGACGGGGCGTGGACCATTCGCGACTGGCAGGGCGGTGAACATGCCTATCCGCCCCAGGGCAAGGATGCGCCTTAAGGGGCGGATCGGTTTGCGGGTTTAGAGAACCAGCAGCAAGAGAACCGCGCTGCCCCAGAGGGTGAGCAGGAGATGGGTGTGCTGGGCGCCCTCAGCGCCGGCCCAATAGTGGACCCATTGGCCGCCCACGAGGAAGGCAGACCAGATCATGCAAAAGCCAAGCATGCCGATGGCGGCGAGGACGCGGGCGGGTTCGAGGGCGACGATGCCCAGCCCGGCGAGCAGCAGGGCCGCTGTGCCGACGACCATGATCAGCGAGACAATGGTTTCGGCCGCGACGATGGCGCGGAAAAGCCAGCGATGCAGAGCCGCGGACTCGATGCGGTTGCGACCGAGCACGGCATAGAGTTCGGGGAACTGGTCGCGCATGGGGCGCATGGCCAGCACATCGGCCACCATATTGCCATTGGCGGCGGGGGCGCGGATGTTTTCGAGCGCGCCCAGCACCAGCCAGAGCGTGGGCATCAGCACCATGAAAAGCTGGATCCACACCAGTAGTTGCGTCATCAAAATCACCCCCGTTTACAGGAGGTTGGCATGGCGCGGACGGACATGAGAAGCGCGGCCAGCGGGGGCTGGCCATGCACAATTGCGGTTCGAGGCATCAGGCCGCTGGCAGCGCCGCGCCGGCGGGGAAAATGCCGGACATGACGATGAAGCCGGGGATGCGGCGGACGCGATCGGTCCAGCGGCGCAGGGCCGGATAATCCTGGCGAGAAATGCCGCCTTCTTCGCTCAGCATGACATAGGGGAAGCAGGCGATATCGGCGGTGGTGGGATGGGCGGGGCTGGCCAGCCAATCGCGGCCGGATTTTTCGCCGAACCAGAGATGCTCGTCGATGATGCGGAAGATGCGGTGGGCGCCGGCCTGGGTCTTGGCGAGATCGAAGGGATAATCAAAGCCCAGCGCCAGGCGGGCGGCCGAGGCGGTGGCGGTGATATCATCGGCCACGGCATGCCAGCGTAGCACTTCGGCGGTGACGGCGGGATCGTCGGGGAACCACTGGCCGGAGGTGTCGTAGCGCCGGGCGAGATAGGCGAGGATCGCGCCGGAGTCCGACAGGGTCAGATCGCCATCCTGCAGCACGGGGAGCTGGCCGAAGGGATTGAGGCGCAAGAAAGCATCGGACTTATGCTCACGGCCGGGGAAGAAATCGACCGGGACGATGTCATAGCGCAGCTTGAGGATGCTCATCAGCAGGCGC
>JAHJOS010000092.1 GCA_018820005.1 Alphaproteobacteria bacterium
CCGCTGGCTTCGCAGGCGCGGCTCGACAAGATCGTGGGCCTGATCGCCGACAATATGCGGGCCGACGTCTGCTCGTTCTACGTGCTGCGCGACGATGGTGCGCTCGAGCTGTTCGCCTCCAAGGGGCTGGCGGCCGAATCGGTACACATGACGACGCTGCGGCTGGGCGAGGGCCTGGTCGGCCTGATTGCGGCCGAAGCGGAGCCGCTCAGCCTTGATGACGCGCCCAGCCATCCGGCCTTTGCCTATCGTCCCGAAACCGGCGAGGAGCGCTACAACGCGTTTCTGGGGGTACCGGTGCTGCGCGCCGGCCAGACGCTGGGCGTGCTGGTGGTGCAGAATGTCGAGCGGCGACGTTATGGCGAGGATGAAACCGAGGCCATGCTGACTACGGCCACAATCCTGGCCGAGATGATCGCGACCTCCGATTTCGACAATCTGATCAAGCCGGGGTCCGATATCGATCTCAGGCGGCCGCGCATGTTTACTGGCGTCAGCTTTACCGACGGTGTGGCGCTGGGCAAGGTCGTGCTGCACGACCCGCGCGTGGTGGTGACCAACTTCATTGCCGACGATACCGATGCCGAAAAGCTGCGGCTCGAGGCGGCGCTCGAAAAGATGCGGGTGTCGATCGATGCCATGCTCGAACACGGCGACATGGCCGGGGCTACCGATCACCGCGAAATTCTTGAAACCTACCGCATGTTCGCCAATGATCGCGGCTGGGTGAACCGGCTGACCGAAGCGATCGACAATGGGTTGAGCGCCGAAGCGGCGGTGGAGCGGGTGCAAAACGATACCCGTGCGCGCATGATGCGCCAGACCGATCCTTATATCCGCGATCGCCTGCATGACCTCGATGATCTAGCCAACCGACTGCTGCGGGTGCTGACCGGCGACAGCCAGGCGCTGGCGCGCAAGGCGCTGCCCGACAATGCGATTCTGGTGGCTCGCAATATGGGGCCGGCAGAACTGCTCGAATATGACCGCACCAAGCTGCGCGGCATCGTGCTCGAAGAGGGGGGCACAACGGCCCATGTCGCCATCGTGGCGCGCTCGCTGGGCATGGTGGCCGTGGGGCAGGCCCATTCGATCGTCTCGATGTGCGAAGGCGGCGATGACATCATCATCGATGGCACGGCGGGCGTGGTGCATTTGCGGCCGACGCCCGATATCGAGCAGACCTATATCGACAAGGTCAAGGTGACGGCCAAGCGGCGCGCGCACTATGCCGCGCTCAAGGACAAGCCGAGCGTGACCAAGGATGGCGTTGATATCACGCTGCTGCACAATTCGGGGCTGGTGGCCGATCTGCCGATGCTGGACGATACCGGCGCGGCCGGGGTCGGGCTGTTCCGCACTGAGCTGCAATTCATGATCGCCAGCAAGCTTCCCAAGCTGAGCGAACAGGCCGAGCTTTATGCCGAGGCCATGGCCATTGCCGGGGAACGGCCCGTGGTGTTCCGCCTGCTCGATATCGGCGGCGACAAGGTGCTGCCCTATCAGCGCTCGATGGCCGAGGAAAACCCGGCCATGGGGTTCCGCTCGATCCGGCTGGGTCTGGAGCGGCCGGGCCTGTTGCGCACCCAGATCCGCGCGCTGCTGCTGGCGGCCAATGGACGACCGCTCAAGATCCTGGTGCCCATGGTCACCGAGACGTTCGAGTTCGTGCAGACCCGCGTCGTGGTGGACAAGGAAGTCGAACGCCTGCGCCGCGCGGGCAAGCCGCTGCCCAGCAAGCTCGAGCTGGGCGTGATGGTGGAAGTGCCCTCGCTGCTGTTCGAGCTCGATCAGCTGCTGCCGCTGGCAGACTTTGTCTCCATCGGCTCCAATGATCTGGTGCAGTTCCTGACCGCATCGGACCGGGCCAATCCGCGCGTGGCCAAGAATTATGATCCTATCGGCATGCCGCGCCTGCGGGCGATCCGCCAGGTGGTGGAAGCCGCGCGGCGCTACAATATTCCGATCACCATGTGCGGCGAACTGGCCGGCAAGCCGCTTGAGGCGCTGGCGCTGATGTCGGTGGGGATGACGCGGCTCTCGATGGGGCCGGCGTCAATCGGGCCAATCAAGGAGCTTGTGCTGCATCTTGATCTCAAGCCGATCCAGCAATCGGTGGCTGCGGCCCTCAGCGATGGGGCCAGCGGGGTTTCAGTGCGCCGCCTGCTGCAGGAATGGATCGACAAGCAGAAGCTGCCCGTCTAGCGCGCCCGATATCGCCGCCATGA